>JAEYWQ010000223.1 GCA_023428885.1 Bacillota bacterium | reverse complement strand
AAATGAAACAGAGTGCCAATTCCTGACTGGTATTTATCCAGATAGTGAAGAAAACTGTAAAAAGGCTATTAATCGTTTCAGAAAGTTTGGTGCTAGACAGATCGTCATTACCTTGGGTTCCAGAGGAAGTGTTTATACAATGGAAGATGAGATTTATAGCATTCCTGCTTGTAATGTGCCTACAGTGGATACAACAGCGGCGGGGGATACCCTAATCGGGGGAATGGCAGTAGGAATTAGCCGTAAATGGCCAATGAAAGAGTGCCTAATCTATGCAACAAAAGCAGCAGCATTAACAGTTATCAAGCCAGGAGCACAGCAATCGATTCCAAAGGAGGAAGAGGTTAATCAATATTTTAAGGAGAGTGAAGAATGAAAAAAAGAGCAATAATCATTGACACGGATCCGGGAATTGACGATGCATTAGCAATTGCATTGGCAGTTTTCTCGGAGGAATTGGATGTAAAATTGATTACCACAGTTGCAGGAAATGTATCAATTGAAAAAGTTACAAGAAATACGATGAAGCTATTGACATTCTTTGGTAAGCACATTCCAGTTGCACAAGGAGCAGAAAAGCCATTGATTTTACCCCTGGTTGATGCTTCCGGTGTGCATGGTGCAAGCGGAATGGAAGGGTTTGACTTCCCAGAACCTGACACTACAATGCTATTGAATGAGAAAGCGGTAAATGCTATGTACCGAGTAATTATGGAGAATGAGGAACTCACTTCGATCGTGGCAATTGGGCCTTTAACTAATGTGGCTTTGCTACTGTCCCTGTACCCTGAAGTGAAAGAAAAGATTCAAGAAATTGTGTTAATGGGAGGTTCAGCATCTAGGGGAAATAAAGGGGTTATGTCGGAGTTCAATATAGCGACAGATCCAGAAGCAGCAAAAATCGTATTTTCATCAGGACTTCCGCTAGCAATGGCTGGTCTGGACGTAGGTTGGAAAGCTCTGGTGATGCCAGAAGATACCATGAAATTGCAAACATTAGGTAACGTTGGAGAAATGGCATTTAGTTTGTTTCAAAGATATCGTGGAGGAACATTTAAAACGGGGCTTAAAATGTACGACAGTTGCGCAATTGCTTATTTATTAAGGCCTGAGATGTATGAAATCGTGGAAACGTTTGTTGATGTGGAATTACATG
Source organism: Bacillota bacterium (assembly GCA_023428885.1). Lineage (GTDB taxonomy): Bacteria > Bacillota > Clostridia > Lachnospirales > Lachnospiraceae > Lachnoclostridium. The sequence goes on along the minus strand of JAEYWQ010000223.1, from coordinate 7,194 downwards.
GTGAAATGACCAAAGGATGTACTCTGGTAGACTTAAAAGGATATCTAAAACAACAGCCAAACGTAAAAGTTTGTCTTGATATAGATCAAAATATGTTTAAGGAGTGGTTTTTGGATGGCATAGGAAAATGTAATTAGGTGGTAGGTATTTTAAATTTATGGGAGGATAACATTATGACAACGGCAATTATGTACATATCTGCTATCGTTTCGGTAGCAATTGTAATCTTTATGTTAATCAAGAAAATGGATATTAAAATTACTATGTTTCTCATGGGTATTGTTCTTACGATTATCGGGATTGGTATGGGAAATGGTACAGGAATAAAAGATCTTCAATCAACAGGTATCACCTTACTGGATCCAATCGAAGCAGTAGTAAGTCAGTTTAAGAGTTCCATTAGCGCTGCTGGATTCATTATTCTGATTCTAGGTGGCTATTCAGCCTATATGAGCGAAATAAAAGCGAATAATGTAACAGTCAGTGTTTTAACAAAACCACTTGGAAAAGTAAAATCTGTATATATTCTTGTACCTGTTGTATTTCTGATTGGTAACTTGTTGTCTTTGGTAATACCAAGTGCTTCAAACCTTGCAATCATTTTACTTGCTACACTATATCCAGTGATGCTTCAGGCAGGTATGACACCTTTGACTGCTGCAGCCATCATTGCAACAACAGCAACAGTTATGCCTACACCTCTTGGTGCGGACAATGTTGCGATCGCTGCAGAACTTGCTAACACAGCAGAATTTGCTGGAATTACTGCAAGCCAGTATGTATTTAAGTATCATGCAATAGTTTCAATACCTACACTTCTTGTTATGGCTATAGCTCATTATTTCTGGCAGAAGTATATGGACAAAAAAGGAATAACTAATAACGAAAAAACAAAGATTGAGACTGTTGCTGCTGAAGAAATTAAAGGTGGACTATTATATAAGACAGTATATGCAATTCTTCCATTATTACCAATTGTCTTATTAATCCTGGTTTATATTTTAAGTAGTTTAGGAGTTGCTACAGTATCACTTAGCGTTGAAGTAGCTGCAATTGTTTCCTTTATTATAGCTATTGTCTGTGAACTAATCAGAACTAGAGATGCAAAAAAAATTCTAACAAATACAGAATCTTTCTTTAAAGGCATGGGTAATGCGATTCCAATCGTAGCTTTGTTGGTTGCTGCAACGGTATTTGTCAATGGCTTAAAGTCAATTGGCTTAATCTCTGCTCTTCAGGATGCGATGGTAGGAGTTCAGGGTAGTGGAATGGGCTTTGTGTTACCTCTGATCCTCGTTATATTAACAGCTTTGATTGTATTATTAAGCGGTAGTGGTACTGCATTATTCTACGCAATGGTTCCTCTGATGGTTCCGCTTGCGACTGCAGCTGGTATCAGCGTATTGGCAATTTCTGTTCCGATGGGACTTGCTGGAAACTTATTAAGAGCAGTGTCTCCTGTATCAGCAGTTGTAATGATTGTGGCAGGTACCACGAAGAAGCAACCATTGGAGATTGTAAAACGTACTTCCGTTCCTATGATAGTTGGCGTAGTATTTATGTTTATTTTATCTGTAATCATGTTTTTGTAATTAGATTTTCATATTAGAATAGTTTACATCTTACAAGCAAGCGATGAATGATATAATTTTCATCGCTTACTTGCATATATAGGAAGATATGCATTATAATCGTATATAAATAATTACAAAGAGGTTGCTATGGGAAAAATTAAAATTACTGATATCGCAAAACAAGCTGGCCTATCCATAACGGCTGTTTCATTAATATTAAACAATAAGCCTTGCCGTATTTCGGAAGAAAAAAAGGCTTTGGTACGGGATATCGCACAAAAGAATCATTATGTTGCAAATCAGGTGGCAAGAAGTCTTGCTACCAATAAAACAAACATGTTGGCTCTGATATTACCAGATATTCAGAATATTTTCTTTTCCTCTCTAGCAAGTATTATTGAGCTTAGCTGTAGAGAGCAGGGGTATTCTCTTTTAATTACAACCTCACATGATTTATATAAGGATGATAAAACACTATTGAGAAATATTGAGACCAGAGGAGTGGATGGTATTTTTTATATACCTGGAAGCGAATCTTATCAAAACCGTGCGAAGCTAATCAAGCAGCTAGATAATATGACAGTGCCATATGTTATGGTAGACAGAACCTTTTCAGAGATAAATTGCGATAAGGTCCGGTTTGATAATGAAGAAGGTGCTTATCAAGCGGTAACACATCTTTTAACTATGGGACATAGAAAAATTGCATGTGTATATCGGCCTGATCCGATCGGAAATAGTAGAAGTAGGTTAGACGGATATTTAAAAGCGATGAAGGAGTTTGATTGTGAAGTGAAGGAATCGTATCTGCAGGAAGGTGACTACCGATTTGCTGGTGGATACAATGCGGCTTGCAAAATATTAGACAGTGATACTACAGCAACGTTTATTTGTAATGATATGATGACTATTGGCTTTTTAAAGAAACTATTTGAGATGAAGTTAAAGGTACCTCGGGATTATTCGATAGTAAGTTATGATGATTCTTTAAAGGATTATCTTCTAGAAGTAGAGCTCACAACAATAGCCCAGAACACTTTAAAGCTTGGGGAGACGGCATGCAAATTGCTGATTGAGCGATTGGATGGTAAGCGAAAGGAAGCTTCTGAAATCGTGTTTCAACCAGAGCTTATTATAAGAAATAGTGTGAAGCATATTAGCTCCTAAGTGACGATTTTGATATATGAAATTGAGAGATGTATTATATTAATATGGATAATATGATAGACTAACGAAGAAGCTTGGTGCTGGAAAGGCGACCAGCTAGGATAAGAGTGTCTGTATAACACAAAACATAGAATAGAAATGAGGAAATTATGTTACGTATAGGAATTTCAGGAGTGGGGGCCATTGCACGAAGTTATATTCAATCATTTTGTGATGGTAAAATAAAGGGAGCAAAGATTACTGCCTTATCTAGCAGGAATAAAGAAAATATGGAATTGATAAGGGAAGAATATTCATTGAAAGATGTATCCCTCTATACTGACTATGAAGGACTTTTAAAAAGTGGAGAGATTGATGCAGTTATGATATGTACACCCCATGATCAGCATCCACAGATGGCTGTAAAAGCTATGGAATATGGAATTCATGTTCTAATTGAAAAGCCAATTGCTAGTAATATCAATGAAATAGACACATTAGGCAAGATGATAAAGCTTCATCCAGAATTGACTTCAGGGGTTTTGTACTGTAAGAGAATGAGTAAAGCGTATACAAAGATGAAAGAGCTGGTTATGAATGGAGCAGTTGGTAATTTAAAAAGAGCTAATTGGCTGATTACCAATATGTATCGAACGGAGGCCTATCATAAGTCCAGTCCTTGGAGAGGAACTTACCGTTCAGAAGGTGGTGGACTGTTATTAACACAAACATCTCATCAGTTAGATCTCTTCTTATGGATGACAGGTATGCCAACTTCTATTCAAGGATTTTGTTATCAAGGTATGGAAAGAAACATAGAAGTTGAAAATGATGCGATGATTCAAATGGAGTTTGAGAATGGAGCAACTGGTCAGTTTATTGCTTCTTCTAGAGAATATCCTGGTAGCAATCGTTTTGAGTTATCGGGGGATGCTGGTCAATTAATTATGGAAGATGACAGAAGGTTAATTTATCGTAAACTAAGGCAAAAAGAAAGTGAATTTAATCTACAAACGAGCCAGGCCTTTGGTGTGATTGACTATGAGACTTACGAATATGAGTTTGATGATTATGATAACCAGGTGCTTCGAGTAGAAATTATTCATAATTTCATTGAAGCGGTCAAGACAAAACAAAATGCCATATGTCCAGTGGAAGAAGCAATCCACTCACTTCGTGTGATTAATGGGGCTTACCTATCTTCTTGGGAAAAGAGAAAAATTGAGTTACCATATGATCCTTTAGAATATCAAAAAAAATTAGATGAAATGATACAGTAGTCAGTTGAAAGAATCAATGAAAAGAATCAATGAAAAGAGAGTACTTTCTTTAAAGAATTTAGTAATTAAGACAAAATTCTACAAGAAAGGTAGTCTCTTTTTTGATTTTTTTGTCTTGACATTAAAGTTACTTTAACCTTTACAATATTAGATATGTGCATTGGAAAATATATAAAAGGAAAAAGAACCGTCATAGATAAAATCAATTTAGACTATGAAAGGCTTTTGTTATATTAAGAAAGGATATGATATAATGAGAGCAGTACAAGTAAATCTAAAGCAAGAAGTAACACGTTATGATGCTTTGACTATTATGAATTGGATGGAGAACCATGAAGTAACACGATATTTGAATGAAGAAGCTAATATTGCTAGTGAGATAAGGCAGGCAGTGGAACGAGTCAATATGCTAATCATGACACATCTTTTTAATACGGATGGTAGTTTCTATATCATTCACGATAATGACCATACTCCGCTTGGATTCTTAAAACTGGTGAGAAAACAGAAAGAAGCAGAGATGGTTATTGTTATCGGAGAGCAAAATTTATGGGGAAAGGGCTTGGGGAAATCCTCCATAAAAAGAGGATTAGACATTGCATTTTTTCAATGGAGGATACCAAGAGTCATTGCTAAGATAAAATCCAATAATATAAGATCTATCAAAGCTTTTGAAAGTTTAGGATTTACTGTAGAATATGAACATAGTAATATGAGAGTATATAGCCTGTCCATGGACGACTATATTAAGAAGTTGGTATAAACGTTCAAATTGAACGAGTGATAAGTAAGATACTATTATAGTTAAGGTGGAGATTACATGAGAAATTCTTTCTCTATAGGAGAAATATCAGAATTATTAGGCATCCCAAAATCCACACTTCGGTATTGGGAAAGCGAGGGCCTGATTGAAAAGCAACGAGATGATGTTAATAATTATCGACAATATTATCCTAGCTCTTTTTTTACGATATCTGATCTAGCTCATTTTCGATGTCTTCGAATGTCACTTCAGGATATGAAGAAACTACCTCATCTTTCTCCTGAAGCATTGGAGGATTCTTTAGCTTCCCTTGATTTAGACTTGGATAAAAAGCTTATGGAATTAAAGACTGCTAAGGACTATATCAATAAGAAGATGGATCATATCAAGGAATACCATAAATTAAGAGACAATCAGTATCAAGAGGAAGAGCCAGATTATCATCAAATCTATCTTTTTTCCATGGATGATACCCAAGCTTGGTCAATGTATATTAAGGATCAGTATCAGAGTATCCTACTATATAATCCTGAATTAGGTAGTGTGGAAACTGGTTTGGTAGTACCTACCCATGAAAATCATGCAAAGCTTTGGGAGAAGGATAAGTTAAAGCAGTATCAATCCTTTGTATTGAAGGTTGCTTACAGTAATCCTTCTATCGAAGACTTTAGACCGCACCTTGACTATTTTAGATCACAAGGCTACCAGATTTCTAATATCCTGGCTAGGTATTTATTCTCTGCTTGTGATGAAGGAAGGTATTACGACTTTTACAAAGCATTCGTTGAGGTTATCATATAGCTCCTTACCATGTGTAACTAACATAAGGTAAGGAAGTTATATATGGTGTTAAATATGAAAGTAGATGGAGGTTATATTGAGAATGTCTCAAGAAATATATATTATAAAGTCAGACAAAGAAAAATTGCTTCAGATCATTAATAAAGCCATCTCTCAGGAACTAAAATCAGAGGCATCTCTAAAAGAGTTGGAGACTGAGATTAATAGGGCTAAGGTTATCGAACAAGAGGAGCTTTCCTATAGGTTCATTAAGATGAATAGCAAGGTCATCATGACAGTGGATCAGGATGAGGAGGAGTTAACACTTGTATATCCGAATGAAGCTGATATCAAGAAGAATAAGATTTCTATACTATCACCAATTGGTACTGCAATCCTAGGTTATAAAGAAGGAAGTAGTGTTGAATGGAAGGTTCCTAATGGAATCGTACATATACATATTCATAACATAATTGATTTATAGGGTATACTATAAAAATAATAGTAGATTATAAATTGAATCATTGCAGCTAACGTACTCTTCTTAATGTTTGGAAGAGTACTTTTTTTAATCATAGGAAATTGCGTCGCAATATCCTATGATTGAAAGGCACTTCGTGCTGAGATGCACACGACCGGGTAAGGTAAAATGTCGCAAAAATCGCGACACCCGGTCGGCGCGGGAATAAAGTGTGCTTTCTAAGGATCTTTGGTCGCGAGAGTGTGCGATGCACACTTTGTTCTTTAGGTATCAGCCCATTGACAGTGTTATCAGTTCATTTTACAATGGACTTATATGAGAGAGGAGGAAGCTTGATGGATAATCACACATATCTATGTATCGATCTTAAGTCTTTCTATGCTTCTGTGGAATGTGTAGAGCGTGGGCTTGATCCAATGACTACCAATCTGGTGGTTGCCGATCCAGAACGGTCAGAAAAGACTATCTGTCTTGCTATAACTCCGTCCATGAAGGCTCTGGGTATTAAGAATCGTTGTAGGTTATTTGAAATACCAAACAACGTGAAGTACATCATAGCAGCTCCTAGAATGCAGAAATATATTGATTATGCTGCAGAAATTTATGCTATTTATTTACGTTATATTTCCAAGGATGATATCCACGTCTACTCCATCGACGAAGTATTTCTTGATATTACCCACTACCTAACAACCTACCATATGACAGCAAAGGGAATGGCTATGATGTTAATGGGACAGATTTTGAAAGAGCTAGGAGTCCGTGCAACCTGTGGAATCGGCACTAATTTATATTTAGCGAAAATCGCTCTAGACATTACTGCAAAACATTCAACTGACTTTATTGGTATCCTTGATGAAGAAACCTATTGCAAGACTCTATGGGACCACAAGCCGCTTACAGATTTTTGGCGTGTGGGACCAGGAACAGCTGCAACTCTAGAACGCTATAAAATTGCCACGATGAGACAGATTGCTAATGAGGAGGAAGATTTCTTATACAGGCTGTTTGGTGTTGATGCTGAGCTACTGATTGATCATGCTTGGGGACGTGAGCCAGTAACGATTGCTGATATCAAAGCCTATAAACCAAAGACGAACAGTCTTACCAGCGGACAGGTTCTTATGAGAGATTATAATTTTGAAGAAGGTAAATTAATCGTCCGTGAGA
>JAEYWQ010000182.1 GCA_023428885.1 Bacillota bacterium | reverse complement strand
AATACGGGGCATTGTGGTATGAGTACAGGTCACTCGAATTCTCCAGTTGATATGCTATCCCGCCTTGAAACTATGGTTTTATTAGGAGCAGAGATACCTCTTTTAGCAGTGAGAAAGCAAATTGCATCTGCGATCGATATTATTATTCAGCTAGGTCGTTTGCGTGATAAATCAAGAAAGGTGCTTGAAATTGTAGAGGTATTAAACTGTGAGGATGGTGAGATTGAGATTAATCCCTTATATCGATTTGTAGAAGAAGGAAAAGGAGAGCAAGGTAATATCATAGGAACTTTACAGAAGACGAACCGACAGATGATTCAGATACAGAAGCTTCTTCGCTCTGGCCAGAAGATAGAGTAAGGAGTAACTATGATTGAAGATTATAATAAGTATCGTTGTACACCAAGAGATTACCTCATCATTGCTATCATAAGTCTATCGATTTTTCTATGCATTTCTTATTTGTTTTATCGTCAATTATTTTTTGCATTTCTTTTATCCCCCTATACGTTATATATCACAAAAAGCTATCAAAAGAATAGGGTGATCAAGAGGAGAAAGCAGTTAACAGTTCAATTCCGAGATGCTATCCAAGCTATTTCATCCGCACTTGAGGCTGGTTATTCCATGGAGAATGCAATTCATTCTGCGATTACGGACTTGGAGCTTATGTATGAGAAGGATGCTTTAATCTTAATTGAATTTCGAAGAATGGTTGCTTTACTGAAAAACAACACATCGGTGGAAGAAGCAATGGATCAATTCGCAAACCGTACGAAGATGGAGGATATCTTATGCTTTTCAGAAGTGTTTCATTCAGCCAAACGTTCGGGAGGAGATTTGGTTCAGATTATCCGTACGACTTCAAAAACTATATCAGAAAAGATAGAGATTCAACGAGAAATTGAAACCTTAATCACAGCAAAGAAGTTAGAATCTCAGATCATGAAGTTCATGCCAATAGCTATTTTACTCTACTTTACGGTGTGTAATCCTTCGTTCTTATCACCTCTCTATCATAATTTCTTCGGAATAGGTTTTATGACTGTCATGCTGATTTTATGCTTCGGTATCTCTCAACTTGCAGATTCTATCATGAAGATTGAGATTTAAGAAAGGACAAGCCATTGCTTTATATCACCATTATCACCCTTACCATATTCTTACTTATGATAATAGGATTTAGCAGCTATCAAAAGGAGACTTTTCTAGGATTAGACAAAAAGAAACATCCTCTTAAGTTTCTGTATCCTGCTATTGCATTTATTAATTATAAGATTCTTAAGAAAGAAGATAATCACATAAAAGAGGAACGCCTTTACACCTATAAGCAAGCCTCTATGGTTATCCTTTGTATCACAAGTTCATTCTTTCTCGTTTTTCTAAATGAGATTCTGCAATTATCTAAGATTCCAGATATCCAAAACAACACCATCCTAAGACCAAATACCTTCGAAGGTGCAAAGTCAGTAGATGCCATCTACTATATAGATTCCCTCAAGAAAGAAATCAAATTAACAGTTCCAGAAATCATTGTACAAGGAGAGGAGAGAGATCACTTACTAGACATGGCGGTTAAGGAACTAGATGTTCTTATCTTAGGTAAGAATAGCTCCTTTGAATTGATTACACAGGACCTTTATCTTCCTACACGGTTGGCGAATAATCTAGTAATTGCAAAATATAAAATAAAGTCACTTGATTTAATTTCTTTTGTCGGTGAAATTCGATTCGAGAATGCTTCTTCGATTGGAAACAAAGCTTATATTGAGGTTAGTTTTCAATATGATACGACTACGATAACAAAAACGTATGAGTTTCTTGTGTTTCCTGCTGTCGTATCCTCTCAGCAACGATTGGAAAGTCAAGTAAAAATTGAATTACAGCAAGCCCAGGAAGCTTCAAAGTATGAAGAGGCATTTATTTTACCAGAGGAAGTGGGTGGACATAAGATAACTTGGTTGAATCATACGAGTAACCAATCGATACTACTTTTATTCTTAGGACTTATTTTAACCGCTCTGGTTCCTATGTTAATGGATCAGAGTAAGAAAGAGAGGGAGGAAAAGATTCGCTTACAGCTACAGCGAGATTACCCTGAAATTGTTAGTAAATATCAGCTCTTATTAAATGCAGGTATGACAAGCAGAGGAGCATGGGAACGAATTGTTGTTGATTATCTAAGAATGAAGGAACAATTCTTTGCAGAAAAAAAGAAATCAAAGAAGAATCTAACTAGACGGATAAAAGAATATGAGAGACCAGCATATGAGCAAATGATTATCACAAAAAGAGAATTGGAAAATGGTCAATCTGAAGGAGCCGCCTATGAACGCTTTGGTAAACGGTGCAAAGCGATATCTTATATCCGATTTAGTTCTCTTATTACACAAAACTTGAAGATGGGAAGCAAAGGATTAGCTCAATTATTAGAGGCTGAAGCAAGGAATGCTTTCGAAGAACGCAAACAGCAGGCGAAGCAATTAGGAGAGAAGGCATCAACGAAGCTATTGGCACCAACCTTGGGAATGTTAGTAATTATTTTATGTATCATAATGGTTCCAGCGTTTATGTCATTTTGAAATGTTAGTGATCTATGTTAGGTAATAAATTAAAAAGAGAGGAAGCCCATATGAATGAAATAAAAAAACTTCACCAGGACAATACTGGATTTGGTGTAGTGG
>JAEYWQ010000158.1 GCA_023428885.1 Bacillota bacterium | reverse complement strand
TATTCCTTTCCTAGTGGTCATACACAAGCAGGCACTGCATTGTATGGCATGGTAGCAAAGATTACTAAGAATATGAGATTAAGAATTTTTAGTATCTTTCTTGTCTTGGGAATTGGCTTCTCTCGTATGTACTTAGGTGTACATACATTAGAGGATGTTACCGTTTCTCTCATTTTGACTATAATGGTTATTATGATTGTAGATCAAGTTTCTAGGGTTAAGTTTAATAATCGGCGTCGCATTATAGTTGCAGTAGGGATTGGCTTGACATCTGCGTTATTATTAATATATTCACTAACTTTGTATTATAATGGTGTGATTGAACTTAAAAATGCTAATGATAGTTGTAATGCTGCATTTGCTGGATTAGCCTTATCCCTTGGCTGGTATCTAGAAAGTTGTTTTATTCAATTTTCTGTAAAAACTCAAGGAGTCGGACAACAGATTTTAAAGTTTTTGATAGGGATAACTATAACAATATCAATAAAATCATTGTTGGGAGATATTTTGGGACCAACGATTCTTGGAGAAGGAATTTTAAATTTTATCTTAATTTTATGGATCATGGTAGGATATCCACTTATCATTAAGAAGATTTTTAGTATAAACAAAAGAGCAGCTCAACAATAAAGTAATGAGATTGCAATATTGGAGGGAAAAAGAATATATGCGTATTTATGAGTACATGGAGGGTTATGACCGCTCCTTTGATGAAGATGAATTTGATACAAGGGTATGGGAACTAATTCAGGAGGAAGATTTTGAGTTTGATGAAGAGCTTGATCACTTCCTAAGGGATTATGGAATTGAAAATTTACATGACTTCCTTAAGATAATTAGAAAGAAGAAGAACCAAGGTAAGATGGTGTAATGAAAAAAACTATTTCTTTTTCATGGAATCTCATGTATAATAGCAAGAGGTTAGGGATTATTGATACTGCGATTTCGCAGTATATAAAATTTAAATTACAGGAGGACTTATTATGTTAGTATCCGCTAAGGACATGCTTAACAAAGCAAAAGCAGGAAAGTACGCTGTAGGTCAGTTTAACATCAACAACTTAGAGTGGACGAAAGCTGTATTACTTTCAGCACAAGAATGCAATTCACCAGTTATCCTAGGTGTATCTGAGGGTGCTGGTAAATACATGACAGGATATAAGACTGTTGCTGCAATGGTGAAAGCTATGATTGAAGAGTTAAACATCACTGTTCCAGTAGCACTTCACTTAGATCATGGTAGTTTTGATGGTTGTTTGAAGTGTATTGATGCAGGATTTTCATCCATTATGTTCGATGGGTCCCACTATCCAATCGCTGAGAACGTTGAAAAAACAACTGCATTAGTTAAGATTTGTGAGGAAAAGGGATTATCTATTGAAGCAGAAGTTGGTTCCATCGGTGGCGAAGAAGACGGCGTTGTTGGCGCAGGCGAATGTGCTGATCCAGCAGAATGCAAGATGATCGCAGATTTAGGTGTTACTATGCTTGCAGCTGGTATCGGAAACATTCATGGTAAATATCCTGAGAATTGGGCTGGATTAAGCTTCGAAACATTAGCTGCAGTTCAACAGCAGACTGGTGATATGCCATTAGTACTTCATGGTGGTACAGGTATCCCAGAAGATATGATCAAGAAAGCAATCTCTCTTGGTGTTGCAAAGATCAACGTTAATACAGAGTGCCAGTTAACATTTGCTGAAGCAACTCGTAAGTATATTGAAGCAGGAAAAGACTTACAAGGCAAAGGATTTGACCCACGTAAGTTATTAGCTCCTGGTTTTGAAGCTATCAAAGCGACTGTAAAAGAGAAGATGGAATTATTCGGATCTGTTGGACAGGCTTAATTTATAGGAAATTCATAATAAAAAAGAGCTTGTGAGGCTATCTCACAAGCTCTTTTTATTCAATAGGAAAATGCGTCATATTCCCTATTGAATAAAAAAGCCCTTCGGGCATGATGCGCAGCTTCGCGCGTGGAACAAAAGTGTGCTCTGAAAAGCGTTTTCCAAGCTGTCACTTTGTTTTTATCTTACAAATTTCACCTTTACACAACTTGTCCTCAATGATATAATTAGAAAAGATTTACAATTTTAATATAAAGTACTATAATAAAGAATTGTTATGAGGTAAGAGATTATGGGGAGATTTAATCGAGGAGCTAGTACAAATCTTATACACATGATAAGCGATTGTACCTTTGGTGCTTTTACATTCCTATTAGCACTATTGCTATCAGGATATTCATTTCATTCAGAAAATATTGGAATTTATATTATTACATGTATAACTTTTATGATTATATTTATGCTAGCTAATAAGGAATCTCGCCTATATAACGTAACTACATTTGCCTATGCTGATCGAATTATTAGGTATGTAAGCAGGTCCTTTGTTATAGCAACGGGTGTTTCTTCGACGTTGATTTTTTATGCTGGAAAGGCAGAAATAGACAAAAATTTTTATGTGACATTTTTAGTGTTGATTTATATTTTTATGTTAATAAGTGCATTTATGGTACGAGTAATTAAAAGAAAAGGAAAGCTATTTGCTGCTCGTACGCTATTTATAGGTGTTACAGAAAATTACTTTATATTGGAACAATATTTAAAAAAGTCTAACATAGATATTAAATTAATTGGTTATGTCAATATTGGTGAGGATAAACAAGCAGAGGGAAATTATTTAGGTAATATTGAGGATTTAGAGGAAATTATCCATAACAATGGAATTGATCAGGTGTATATTATGAATCAGGAAACAGATAGCTTAGACATACAGAAATACATTAATATGTGTATGGAGATGGGGGTAACGATTCGTATTGTTATAAGTAACTATAAAGCATATGGTGCACACAGTTATGTAAGCAGCGTAGGAACGTATCCAGTTATTACTTATCATCGGGTTTCCTTGAATATTTCATCTAGAGCAGTAAAGAGAGTTATTGATATCATCGGTGCAAGTTGTGGAATTATACTTTCTTCACCATTGATGATATGTACAGCAATTGCTGTAAAGTTGGATTCTAAGGGGCCGATTATTTTTAAACAAAATCGTGTGGGTTTAAATGGTCGGCACTTTAATATGTATAAGTTCCGTTCTATGTGCATTGATGCAGAGGATAGGAAAAAGGATTTATTAGAGCTTAATGAGGTTCATTCTGGTCTTATGTTTAAGATACATGATGATCCAAGAATCACACGCGTCGGTAAATTTATTCGCAGAACTAGTTTAGATGAACTTCCCCAGTTTTTTAATGTTCTAAAAGGTAATATGAGTTTAGTGGGTACTAGGCCCCCAACACTGGATGAAGTAGAGAAGTATGAACGAAACCATTGGAGAAGGATGAGCATTAAACCGGGAATTACAGGAATGTGGCAAGTAAGTGGACGTAGTCAAATTACTGATTTTGATGAAATTGTAGATTTAGATACAGAATATATAGATTATTGGAATGTATTTTTAGATTTTAAGATTATTATTAAGACTGTAATTCACATGATAACAAGAAGAGGTGCTTGTTAAGTCATAAACGTATGATAACTGGAGAGCTTAAAGATGAGAAAAGTAAATTGGAGTATATTAAAAGCGATTATTTTCGATATGGATGGTTTAATGATAGATACCGAGAAACTATATCAGGTCTTCTGGGAGAGGGCTTTGCAATATTATGATTATCAACCTAGTAAGCAACTTTTGCTGGATTTGAGAAGTTTATCCCGAGATCTAGCGGCAAAGTTGCTACAAGATCACTTTGGGACTGGGTTAGACTATACTAAGATTAGAAATAAACGAGTAGAATTAATGAATGCTTATATTGATGAGCATGGAGTTGAGAAAAAAGAAGGCCTGGATGAGCTATTAGCATATTGTTCTGAGAAAAAGCTTCGTATGGCAGTTGCAACAGCAACTGATTATGAGAGAGCAAACCAATATATGACTCAACTCAAGATAAGAGATAAATTTGAAGTGATTGTATGTGGACCTATGGTAAAGCATGGGAAGCCAGCTCCAGATATTTATCTTAAGGTAGTGGAGTTATTAGGAGTTTTACCAGAGGAATGCATAGCACTTGAAGATTCGCCCAATGGTGGAAGGGCAGCGTCTGCCGCAGGCTGCAACGTTATTATGGTGCCTGAGGATAAGAATGAGGATCTGGGAAGTGATATAGGCTTCATTGCTTCTTGTGATAATCTGATCGACGTAATTAGTTATTTAGATAAAAGCTCCAAATTGTAAACCAAAAATGATTAAATAGTTGACAATTGAACTTATGTTTATTATACTGAACTAAATTAAACATAAGGAGACGTCAATATGAAGTCAATTGAAGTGAAATCACTTACCTTTACTGCAATGATGACCGCAATTCTATGTGTCTTAGCCCCATTTTCCATTCCTATTGGAAGTGTACCGATTTCTGCAGCCACCTTTGTTGTCTATTTCGCAGCGTTACTTTTAGGAACAAAGCGAAGTTTAGTTTGTGTTGGCTTATACATAGTAATTGGCGCTGTTGGAGTACCTGTCTTTAATGGTTGGTCAGGGGGATTTTCACACATTGTAGGTCCTACAGGAGGTTATATCATCGGCTATTTAGTAATAGCATTCTTCACCGGATGGTTTATGAAGCTAGGACATAGTAGGTTACCTATGATTTTTCTAGGAATGCTGATTGGAACCCTTGGTTGTTACATATTAGGAACGAGCTGGTTGGCATTGCAATTATCGATGGATGGTAAAACTGCTCTTACAGTAGGCGTATTGCCCTTCATTCCAGGTGACATTGCAAAGATGATAATCAGTGTTCTAATAGCTTTACCGATGCGCAAGCAATTGTCCGCATACTTAGACAATAAGTAACTATAGAAAGTAGGCTAATAAGAGAGTAGACATACAAGATAGTAGACATACAAGAGAGTAGACATACAAGAGAGTAAACATACAAGATAGTAGACATACAAGAGAGTGGATGTTCAACATGAGTTAATAGTTGAACATCTTTTTTAATCAAGGAAATTGCGTCGTATTTCCGATTGATTAAAAAGCCCTTCGGGTATGATGCGCAGCTTCGCGCGCGGAACAAAAGTGTGCTCTTAAGTTAAACTACATCGCGAGAGTGTGCGAATCGCACTTTTGTTCTTTGCACGAAGCTTATATTATATATAGGATCGTGATCTAGTGCCAGTAGACTGTTTTCCATATTAATACTTTTTTCTATTATAATTCAAGAGAATTAACATGTTTTTTAGGGGAATATGTGTGACCATGTCGATGAAACAATAAATAGATTTCTATAGGTGTATTTACAAAAATTAGGAGCAATGATAAACTAAATATGTCAAAATTTAACAAAAGTTAAATTGAAATAGGAGGTCTTCACTCTAGGAGCAAGACTTGGAAGACTTAATGATTCGTAATGCCATTTGATCATAAAATGGGGGTGTTAGTTGGATATGAGCGAGTTGGGAGATGATTTCCGTTACATGAGAAAAAAGATAGGGCGAAGCATTGCTCCAGTGAAGACGCTAGTATACGATTATAATAAGACGCTAAAAGAAGAATTAGGGAAATTAGACTTTGAAAATGTAGTTTACTACCCTCAAAAGATTAATTGGATTAAGCGATATCTTGACGACGAACTCTATCAAATATGTACCGACAAATATACAGTGCGCAATTATGTAAAGGAGAAAGGGCTTGGTCATCTACTGAATGAGTTATATGCCGTATATGATTCTGTGGATGAAATTGAGTTTGATAAGCTTCCAGATTCATTTGTTTTACGTACTAACCACGGATGCGGTTGGAATATCCTATGTGATGATAGGAGTAAATTAAGTGTAAAACATGCAAAGAAGAAATTAAGGAAATGGATGAAGAAAAACTATTATTACGTTCAAGGTGAGTGCTGGTATAAGGATATTAAACCTCGTATTATTTGTGAGAAATTCTTACAAGACGATACAACAGAGGAACTGAAAGAATATAAGATCTTATGTTTCCATGGAAACCCTCATGTAATACAAGTGGATATTGAAAGAAATGGAAAACATATGAGAAATTTCTATGATACTAATTGGAATCTGAGAGATATCTACTGTGAATATGAGAATTATAAGCGCATAATAGAGCGTCCCAGAGACCTTGAAGATATGCTAGAGTATGCCAGAATATTATCAGAAGGTTTTATTCATGTGCGTATAGATTTCTTTGTTGTCAATGAAGAGGTAATATTCGGTAAGATGTCCTTTGCGCCTGAAAGTGGTGTGGTACGATTTACACCAATCAGTTTTTTAAAGGAAATGGGAGACTTGATGAAGCTTCCAAAGATATCAAAGAATATTCTGATGTAATATGAATTTATATAAGGATATTAATCCAATGTTGTCCTTTCTGTGAATCAGGGTTATAATAGTTTCAATAAAATGCTAGGAGGAAGCAACAATGATAAGAGAAACGATTAATGCTACCAATGCACCTGCAGCAGTTGGTCCATATGTACATGCAGTAAAAGCTGGTGATACCGTATATACTTCTGGTCAGTTAGGTCTTATCCCTGAAACAGGAGAGCTGGCAGTAGGTGTAGAGGCGCAGGCAGAACAAGCGATTAAGAATTTAGAAGCTGTGCTAGTGGCTGCTGGAATGACTTTAAAGAATGTAGTTAAAACAACAGTATTTTTGGCAGATATCAAGGATTTTGCTGCGATTAATGCAATCTATGCAAACTATTTTTCAACAGAGGCACCTGCTCGATCTTGTGTACAAGCAGCTGCACTTCCAAAGGGTGGATTATTTGAAATTGAGGCCATTGCAGTAAAATAAATTATATAAAGTTGCAAACAAGGAGGGTAATCTCAAAAAGTTTGCAACTTTTTTCTTGTTGCACCCTTTATGACGGGAGTGTTACAAAAATGTCATAGTATGGAAAAAAATGTTGTCTTTTTAAATAAGCATATGTTATAATAAATATAAAATGCAATCTATATGCAAGTATTGAATAATTTCATTTAATTTCTGTCCATTCTAAAGATATATTTCGGGGTAAACTATATTGTGGAAGGAAGGAACAATGGGGAATTACGTTTTGACAGCCGAAGATAAGATTAAAGTTAGACTCGTTCGAGAAAATCTCAAACGAGTTATTGGTATGTCCGGAATTCTAGCAATTGCTCTTCCGATTTTCTTTCTGTCTTTTCAATTATTCTTGGATGCCGGTGAGATTAAGAAGGTTTATCAGGGATTCTTTATAGGGTTTGAATGTATATCCCTAGCTTTTCTAGGGTTAGCATATTATACAAAGCGGGAAAAGGATTATTCCCTTGCACCCTTAGTATACCGAGGATTTTGGGCATTTGTAATGCTATTTTTCTTTGGAATCTCCTATATTACCATGATAGATTCCCATAATATGAGCGTTTACTTTATTGTGACTGCAGTCGTTTCGCTGATACCTTTATTGACGGTAAAAGAGTATTTGGTTTATATGGGAGCACAAGTAATCTTTCTTATGCTTGCCTATGTAACATTAGAGTTGCCTTCATTGCATGTTCTTGGTGCACTTGTACTTAATGTTTTATTAGCTGGAATTTCGTATTTTTCATATGAGCAAAAAAGGAATATGTTTCGGATGCAACAGAAGCTACAGTCACTGGCAAAGAATGCAGAAGAAGACCCATTAACTGGCTTACTGAATCGTCGAGGGTTGGATCGTAATTTAAACATAATTCTGCCATACAGTATTCGAAATAAGAATTTAATCGCATTGATTATCCTCGATATCGATCATTTCAAAATGTATAATGATAGTTATGGTCATCCTGAAGGGGACAAGTGTCTAAAAAATATTGCTAATGTCATTAAGAGGACAGCCCGCCGTAGTACAGACATTGCGGCCCGTATTGGTGGAGAGGAATTTGTGGTATTCATACATGGGACGAAAGAGTTAGAACCAGTTCAATTAGCAGAAAAAATTCGTGCTAATGTGGAAGCGCTGAGAATAAAGCATAGCCCTTCTCTTGGACCAGCTGTGGTCACGGTTAGTGTGGGAGTAGCCGCTATGTGTCCGCAAAATATGGAGTGTATGAGTGAATTATACAGTAAAGCAGACAAAGCGCTATATACCGCTAAAAAACATGGTAGAAATGTTGTCGTGTTTGAAGGTAAGGCTTATGGTAGAGTTAAAAGCAATGATAGAGTGATATGATAGATGGAAAAACTGGGATCTGAGTAATGAGACAAAATCTAAAAAGAAATAACATAGAATTAATAAGATAAAAAACTGCGTTTGTAGTATACAAGCGCAGTTTTTACTTGTTGTATCTCGGTACAATAAAACCACCGGCTATGCCGGTGTGTCCCCAAATAGCTTTAGCTTCAAGCAAAAAACCTCCTATGTTATAATAGTTGTGGGTTTGCCAACCACAAAAATCA
>JAEYWQ010000157.1 GCA_023428885.1 Bacillota bacterium | reverse complement strand
CCTTGTGGACGATCCCCATATGGTCTATTCTGACCTTGTGGACGATCTCCCTGTGGACGATCCCCATATGGTCTGTTCTGACCTTGTGAACGATCTCCCTGTGGACGATCCCCATATGGTCTGTTTTGACCTTGCATACGGTCACCTTGTGGACGTTCTCCATATGGTCTGTTTTGACCTTGCATACGATCACCATTTGGTCTATTCTGACCTTGTTTATGGTCTCCATGCATCTGATCACTGTTTTGTTTCTTCTCTACTACCTGACTTTTTGTTGCTTGACTTGAATCTTTTGCTAACTCTGCAGTTGTATCTGTAGACGGATGTCCTTGTTCACTCATGTATTTTTTTTCTCCCTGCGCTGTCGATGGTCCTTTTGTTGGCACAGCTTTATGCTCAACCATAGTCTTTGGCTCATTACCAGACTGGGACCCTGTAAATTTGTTTCGTACTAATTGAATTTCTTTATCTTCTATACTATTACGATAGCTTTTTACTTCCGAACCATTCTTCTGTAAAAATTCTACGATCTCATTGTTGCCAATATTTAGTTCCTTGGCTAACTCATGAACTTTCATCTTTGACATATATCAACTACCTCCGTTAATGCCGTTCTCAATAATTTCGCTTCATCATCTCGAACACTCCTGTATCAAATATTTTTCTATACTTTTCGCCATTCCTTCATTGTTAATTGCTAACGATGCACGGAACTCTTTACCGATTGCATGACCCAGCTCTGTTTTTTCACAACTGAAATAAATTGGCACATCATAGAAGGTGCACATATTGCGAAACATCTTCTTCGTATTCTCTGAAGAGTCCTCCGCTACAATAACCACGAACGCCTTTCCTTCCTTCACTGATTTTTCAGTGGAAAACTCACCGCTTGCCACATAACCTGCTTTTGCTGCTAATCCTAACAGCGACAAAAGTCTCTTCCTCGCCGCAGCCTGCAACAGCACTTCTTCTTCCTTATTTTGCAATTTCGCTCAACTCACTTTCCAACTGCTCATAGACTTCTTTTGGAATCGCAGTTTTTAATGATCGTTCCAATCCCTTGCTTTTGATTGCCTTACGAAGGCATTCCATTGAGTTGCATATGTATGCTCCTCGACCGTTTTTCTTTCCAGTGGTATCAAGCAGAATAGAATCCTCCGGTGTCTTAATGACACGGATCATCTCTTTTTTGCTCTTCATCTCACCGCACCCGGTACATTGACGCAATGGAATCTTTCTTGTATTCATATTAACCTCTTTCCGCATATTCAACAAGTTCACTTCATACTGCATAGTTGATTGCAGTGAAGCTGTAAGGCTAAGCTTTAACCTTAGTCTTCGTAATATTCACCATAAACTTGTGATTCGCTCTTGATATCGATTTTAAACCCTGTCAATCTAGCTGCAAGTCTAGCATTCTGTCCCTGTCGACCAATTGCTAATGACAACTGATAATCTGGTACCACAACCTTTGCGCTTAATTCCTGCGTATTTACATCTACAGAAACAACTTTTGCTGGACTCAAGGCATTTTCAATTAGCGTTGCAGGATCATCACTCCAGTTAACAATATCAATTTTTTCTCCACCAAGTTCATTTACAATCGCATTTACTCTGGCACCATTTAAACCTACGCAAGCACCTACTGGATCTACGTTAGGATCGTTACTCTTAACAGCCATCTTAGTTCTCTCACCAGCTTCGCGGGAAATGCTCTTAATCTCAACAATACCTTCTTTTACTTCTGTAACCTCTGCCTCGAACAATCTCTTTACTAATTCAGGATGAGTACGGGAAACAGTAATCTTAGGTCCCTTGGTTGTATCCTTAACTTCTAAAACGTATAACTTTACGCGGTCAGTTGGGCGGAAACGTTCACCACGAATCTGCTCATTCTCCATAAGTACAGCATCCACTTTACCAAGATTAATACTTACGTTGTTACCAACATAACGTTGAACAATACCTGTTACGATATCACGCTCTCTTCCATAATACTGATTGAATAAAACTTTACGTTCTTCCTCACGAATCTTTTGAACTACTACCTGCTTTGCCTTCTGTGCTGCAATACGTCCAAAATTCTTTGGTGTAATCTCTACCTGTGCGATATCCCCAAGTTCATACTTCGCTTTCGGATACTTCATCTGAGCTTCTGCTAATCCAATCTGCATAACTGGATCTTCTACAGTCTCAACAACTTCTCTTTCCGCAAATACGCTAACTGCTCCAGTCACGCGGTCAATGTAAACCTTAATATTATCAGCCTTCCCAAAATGATTCTTACATGCTGCAACTAAGGAATTCTCCATAGCTTCTAAAAGCACTTCTTTACTAATGTCTTTCTCCTTCTCAATTTGATTTAATGCTTCAATTAATTCTTTATTTGCATCCATTTTTCTATCACTCCTCCTTAAAATTTATCTAAGCTCATAGACTCTTACGACTAAAAATCAAGCGCAAGTCTAATCATCGCTATGTCAGTCCTTGTAAACTCCAGCTGTGTTCCATCTTCTTGTTCAATTGTTACTTTATCTTTATCGAAACCTACTAAGATTCCGCCAAAGTCTTTCTGCTTATTGATTGCTTTAAATAATTTGATCTCGACTTCTTCACCAATACTCTTTTCAAGATGCTTATCTTTCTTTAACTGTCGTCCAAGCCCTGGAGAGCTTACTTCAAAGATATATGCTTCAGGGATATAATCCTTGGCATCCAGTATCTCATTCATCGCACGACTAACTAGCTCACAATCATCCACGGTAATTCCGCCTTCTTTATCAATATAGATACGTAAATACCAGCTACCAGCTTCTTTTACGAATTCCACATCATATAAGTCAAAATCATGTTCCTTAAGTATAGGCATAACTAATTTTTCTGTGGTTATTTCATATTCTTCTCTTTTTGTCATTCAAGACACCTCCTAGCATATACAAATATTTCAACTTCATCCATTGCATAAATTAAGAGTGGACTTTCGTCCACTCTCTCTCTCTAATGTTATCATTGCATATTATGCATTATATCATTCATTCCATATAAATGCAAGTCTTTATTTAAAGAAAGGAAAAAATCGGTTACAATTAAGATCCTATCCCACTTACACCTACATAGATTCTAGATATCTTATACCAGGTAGCCCTATCTACAATTCCAGTCACTGGAAGTGTAAAAACTCTTTGAAATTCTCTTACAGCTGCTGCCGTCTTTGGACCATACACTCCATCAACACTTAGTTTTGGTATGGCAGGGTAATTATCTGAAATACGATTCAATTGACTTTGTATGGTTCTTACACTCTCTCCTCTTGAACCAATGGTCAGGTTTGTATTTTGCCAAGAAGAAGGAACACCTTCCACCTGATTGGCTGAATTAATAAATATATCACTACCATAAAAATATCTTAGAATCTCAATCGCAGTATACCCCTGGTCCCCTAATTCCTTGGATCCCCATTGCGTCATCCAGCCTGGACATTGCACCCGAACGCCATCACAGTACTGTGTTAGAATAGGCTGTATTGTATTCGGTAGTGATAAGTAATTTACGAAGACAGAATCTACAATATCACTTATATTTTGATAAATATTTCTACCACGTATCCATTTCTGATCATATGCTGTGGAGGATGTTATGGTATAATCATATCCTTGGTTTACATACCATTCAGTAAATACACGGTTTAGTGTAAATGATAAAATTGCTAATACATTGGCATAGATCGTAGCTTCAGGCCAGGTCGCATAGATTTCACTACTTGCAACATTTTTAATATAATCTGTAAATCTAACCCAATAATTCGGGGCGTCACTACCTGGTGCTCCATCATGTACGATAAGAAATTCAGGGATAACAACCTGACTGAGCACAATTTCTCCCGTCTCAAATATAGGTTTTATCTCTGCTTCTGGTATTTTAGGTGGATACTCATAATATAGCGTATGGGGAGCTATTACAAATTCTTCGCTAACTTCAGGTTGCCCTTGTGGTATCGGAATCAAACTGGCAACCAGTTCTGCAACCCTGTCAGCTAAAATTTCCACATTAAAAAAAACTGCATTTTCATAATTAGGTGCACTAATACTGACATCATAGATCGAATAAGGACGAACCTCTTGAGGCACCAGGCTTAACTCAATATTAGGAGCTGGAAGTGATACAATTCTTGTAATTCCGTTACTATCTGTCGTTAATTGCTCCAACACGTTTTCTGCTTCTCCAGCTTCCGTTATAATAACAGTTGCATTCGCAATCGGACTAATATTTTCAGTGATACATCGTATCATAAGTTGGCCAAAAGTCTGGGTTTCAGGCTCAACTTGTAACATCGTAATTGGTAATGGTTTTCTTAACACATTATCCATATAAGAGAATAGATTCATCTAGAAACCTCATTTCGTACATTACTATTAATATATGAAGAAATGAATGGTTCGTGAGACGAATCTAGAACACTCCATGAGAAGAATTGCTATTTTATCTGTTTATTTTGCAATTCGTATACTTACTTCCCCAGTACATAAGACTTCTTCTCGTCCATCACTGTAAACCACCTGTAACCCACCATTGTCCATAATCTGCACGGCCCTTGCAGGTACCGGTTCCTTGTCACCAAGAACCATAATCTCTTGACCAAGAACCATAGAGTATTGACGATAATACTCTAAGAAACTTATGTCATCCAGATTCATACTAAGAGAGAGAACTTGATTGATGATCTCTGCGATTAGTTTGTTTCTTGTTATGGCACCTGAATCACCCTGATATAAAGAAGCAACAATTCCTTTTAACTCTTCTGGAATATCCTCACTTTTATTGTTAAAATTGATTCCAATTCCAAGAATAATACTATCAATCATACCAGATTCACAATCAGTAACTGCTTCTGTTAAGATACCGCAGATTTTTTTCTCTTGATAATATAAGTCATTGACCCATTTAATCTGAGCAAGCTTTCCAGTGACCTTCATAATTGCCCGATGCACTGCTACAGAAGCTGCAGTTGTGATTAAGACAACATTACTTGAATTCACACGAGGTTTTAATATCATACTCATGTATATGCTATTGCCCCTCATGGAGATAAAGCTTCTACCTCTGCGTCCACGTCCGCCCGTTTGTTCTAGGGCTACGAAAACCTCTCCATGCTTTCCATTGTTAATGGCAGCTAGCTTAGCATCCTTATTCGTAGATTCCGTCACTTTATCAACATGAATTACAATGTCTTTGTTAACTATATTAAGATAAGTCTGTATACCCTCTACCGAAACTAAATCATTATTCGTGGCCAAACAATATCCCTTATTCGGAACCGCTTCAATTTGATAGCCTTCCTCTTCCAACTGCTTAATTGCTTTCCAGACAGCAGCTCTGGAAACCAGAAGAGAAGCTGCCAGTTCTTCTCCTGAAAAAAACGAGCCTCTATTTTCTTCTAATTTTTTTAAGACCTTTACTTTTACCGACACTTTACTCTCTCCTACCCATAAGTTTCGTTTTATCTATTATATATTACAAAGTACTTAACTGCAAGCAAAGTACTTCGATGTAAAGTTGGGTATTAGATGATCTTTTCTTGGACTGCTGCCTTATAATATGAGACGATCGGTATGAAGCTTTGGGCGAAATTCTTCGTTCCAGGTCCTGGTCCGATCAAGGCATCCCCGCAGATTCTCTTACTGCCGCCTAGAATGCTTTCCACATTCTTAACAGCCATCTCAAAGGTTGTCTTACCATAGGTTAAGTAGCTTGAATCCTTGGTAAGTTCATATGCAATGGTCAATGCTTCAAGAATGATTGTGTTATTTCCAAGGCGTTTTAAGCTAGGAAGTTCTTTATAATAAAATATCCCATATTCCATATAGCAATTTTCAATCATATCATCCACCGCTCGCAAGATCATACTCTTAATACGATTCTGTGGTCGAATACGATAATATCTCATTAAGCTACCTACTGCTATAGAGATCATAAACACCACACGGATTTCTGTATTATCAGTATATGGAG
>JAEYWQ010000130.1 GCA_023428885.1 Bacillota bacterium | reverse complement strand
AATCTAAGGTCTTTTTCTTTTGCTCACATTAAACTTAAGATAAACTTTATGAATCAATTAGGAGGTGATTAGATGAATGAGTATAAGCATATAAGAGCATGGGGAACATTGATGATGTTTGGAGAAGCGTTTATTGATGCACAAAACTAGTTTGTGCCTATTACATTTGAGAACAAATTTGAGAACAAATATAAGATGAAGTGCTAAAACTCCTTTCTTTACAATGTTTTTTAATAGATAATCGGGTTCGATTCCCGTTATCCGCTGTAAAAGAAATAGGCAGGTGATGAACACCTGCCTATTTCTTTTACAGCAATGTTATAAGGCTATCGTCCGGAGGTTTTCCTCTGTGACATCATGAGGGATTTCCTCCTGCGGGAAGTCCTTTATATCTTCTTCACATTATCCTTTTTACTTTCTTTTATGTGGCTTCTTTTCCGCTTCAATAAAGTGACTGTACCCTCGACACCCTGTAAAAGCAAAATCCCCTGTAATATTGACTTTATTTAGCGTATTTGGTAGTATTATTACAAAAAAATATTATATTATTTGTCGTGTTAATAACAATATTGAAATTAACTCGAGAGGATATATAGCTTAGTAGCTGTAAAACATAAGATAATACTAGATTTAGCTTATACTAAAGCTTAACACAGAAAAGGAGAAGGATATGAGAAAAAAATTATTAGCTCTACTTTTTGTAATAATATTAATAACAAGCTCTTCAGAAAACGTATTTGCAAGGAGTTATATAGCAGTAGATTCAGATAGTGATATAGCTGAAGATGAAGATATTCCTATGGAAGATGATGAAGATAGTGATATAGAAGAAGATGAAATTTATGATTCAGTAGATGATGTATGTAAGGTTGTTAGGGATATGCTTTTAAATCATGAGGAATATATTAGAATTGCGATGACTTTGGATACTTATAATCAACTAGAAGACGACGTAATACTATTGGCTACCGCTATTGATAAGAAGGATACCTCCAAGGATGGAGATTATCTTATGTATTCCATTAGTGGTTGGTCGTTTTATCGGGAGCATACATACATAGACGAAAATACCGAAACTATAACACTTAATATGAGAATGGGTTACCATACAACTCTCAAGCAGGAGAAAAAGGTAGACACTATGATAAAAAGTGTGTTAAAAAGTTTAAAGCTAGAGGGCAAATCTGATTACACCAAGGTTAAAGCAATTCATGATTACATAATTAAAAGAGTCAGCTATGACTTCACTCTAGAAAAATACTCTGCATATAATGCCTTGATAGATAAGTCCTCCGTATGTCAGGGTTATGCTTCACTAGCATACCGGATGTTTACAGAAGCAGGTATTAAATGCAGGATAATAGGCGCAGATTCTCATCTCTGGAATATTGTTAAGGTAGATGGAAAGTGGTATAATATTGATCTAACTTGGGATGATCCAAATACAAGTAAAGGCCCACAGGTAAAATATACTTATTTTCTTAAGAATTCAAAAGGCTTTAAGGACCATACCGGATATGATAAAATTATGACAAAAGAATTTAAGAAAAAATACCCGATTGCTAAGGAAAGTTATAAACTAAAAAAATAAAAGCAAGAAAAGACATTTGCAGGCACCGCACTATAAAAATGGCTACTAAAGGGCACTTCCTATTTGGGTGTTTCATATGTAATCGATTCCAGCTATCCGATGAATAAAAAAGGTAGTAGTGACACTGCTTCGTGACACTACTACCTTTTATCTAGTCGCACTTGACTATCAGTTTTTTCTTTACTATTCGAGTTTGATATAATAGCATTACAAAAGCAACTACAATTAACAACAAACTAATCCATTGCGAAGTTGAAAACATATATATACTTCCTCTTTCATCGTCATATCGTAAGTACTCCAGTAGGAATCTAATAATTCCATACGCAATGAAATATGTCTCAATCGTATATTTCCATCCGATTCTTAACTGCAACATCAAGATAGTCAGTGAAATAATCATTAAGCAAATTGCCTCAACTATCTGCACTGGGAACAATGGTATGCCAGGGGGTGCCAAGGAAACCTTTGGGAAAACAACAGCCCCAATTCCGTCATAAGGAATTCCATAACAGCAGCCTGCAAATATGCAACCTAATCTACCGAAGCCATGAATGAAAGGAATTAGGAATATATAATTTCTCATATATGCTATTGTTGGAAGCTTATGAATTTTTCCGGCGAAAATTACAAAAAGGAGGCCTAATATAAGACCACCATAAAATACAAATCCACTCTGCATGATCTTGTTAAAATAACTAAATTCTGTAATTCTATTCCATTCTATTTGTTTGGGTGAAACCATGATATATAAAAGTTTTGCTCCTGTAAATCCTCCTAAGAAAGCATAGGCCTCTAATAGAAAGAAATCATTTATATCTTGATTAAATTTCCTTACTACATATAATGCTAACAGATTTGCAAGCACTACTCCGATAACTATCATTAATCCATATGAAGGTATCCTGTAATCCAATATATTTATATATAACTGCATGATCCCTCCAATATAAAAAAGGCTCCTACAAGGATCTTGCAGAGCCATTAATAAACTTAATGATGCTACTATAAATTTGCTAATCCTCCAATGGTAGAAACACATGCAATGTATAATAACAAGCTAAGTACCAAACCGATAATAGAACATACTAGACCGGCTGTAGCAACGCCTTTCTTTGTAGGATCCTTTTTCCCGAGAGCTCCTAAAATGATACCGATGATACCAAGGATTGCTCCAAGCCATCCAAATAAGCCAGCTGAAAATACTCCGATAATAATTGAAATAATACCAAGAACTAGTGATGCAACTCCCATTATTATATCCTCCATCAATGAAATTTTATTTCCAGAAGTAAATATTAATAACTCATATTGCTCTTGAGCTGACACAAGAAATAAGTGCGAGCCCATATCTTATTCTTTACTTCATCTTAAAATAATATTCCAAATAAGTTTTATCACAGTTGACATGTACATTTCCTGCACCAGAGTAATTTCTATAACATCCTTTGGGATTACCGCAGCGCCTTTTACTCGAAGATTTTTTACTTTTTTCTGGTAATATCTCTACTGATTGATATATAATACATATAAGAAAGTCTAGGAGAATTCAATACGAACATAGTGTAGAAGGAGTGATAAAATGGGGAAACATATAAAAGTGTTAGCATTATTATTGTTAATGACTGTATCCGTAATGTGCTTTCCAAGGTATGCTTCTGCAGAGGAAGATTTATACATTACTGACTGGGTCGTGGATGCCACTCTATTAGATAATGGTGATCTTCGTATATCAGAGGACATCACCTTTGAATTCAATGACAAATTTAATGGGGTTTACCGTGATATCGTATTAGATCAAACCTCAGGACTATCAGATATTACAGTCGCTAGAGTAAATGGTGACAAACTATCGGATTATTCCCTAGTAACAAAAGCGAAGAAGGGTGACAAAGGAGTATTTACCTTAGAGGAGGAGAAGAATAAGGTAATAGTCAAGATTTTCACACCATCAAAGGATGAGAGGAAAACATATCGAATCAGTTATCTAGTGAAAAATGTGGCTGTAAAATATAAGGATACGGGTGAGCTATACTACAAATTTCTAGGTAAAGGAAATGAGACTTCGATCGGACGCTTTATCGTTTATATAAGCTTGCCATATAAGGATGATTCGGAAATGATCAAAGTCTATGCACACGGACCTTTAAACGGTAGTATAAAGAAAATTCAGGATGATCGTTATCAATTAAAGGTAGATAATGTAGCAACTAAGACTTTCATTGAGGCAAGAATATTATTTCCAAGAGAATTTATAGCAGGGTCTAGCAATATCAAAAACCAGGACCGATACCAAGAAGTGATTGATGAGGAAGCGACATTTCAGGCAAAGCGAGAACAGGATCTTCAAAAAAGAGAAGATAGCAGGAAGCTGCTAAATAATATTACTCTAGCTTTCAGTTCTATCAGCGTACTGGCACTTGCCATAATCTTGTATCAATGTAGAAGAAATATTAATAAGGATTTTATAAGAGTAGAAATTAGAGACATACCGGAGGAATGTACACCTGCGGTGGCTGCACGAGTGACGGGAATATATGTGAATAGTAATATGATATTTGCTACCATATTAGACTTGTTTCGAAAAGGATACGTAAGAATCAGCGGTGAGGGAGAATCTAAGGATATCTTAAGTAATGAAAATTTTGTAATCCATAAAACCAAGGATGCAGATATGTTTTTACTAGGACATGAAAGATTTTTTATGAATTGGTTATTCGATGATATGGGAAATGGCCAAGAGGTAAGTACTGATGATATCAAATATTATAGTAAACATAGCAGTCAGAAGTATTTGGAATCACAGCTAACCTGGAAAAAGAAGATTAAAGCAGAAGCTGATAAACGTGGTTATTATGACCATAGTAAGAAAAGGCAGGGCATCACATTAATCATGCTTTCAATGATTAGTATGGTGCTTGGAGTTATTACTGCGATATATACTAGCATATATGCCTTGCTTAGCTTTGTCATTGGCAGTGTTTTACTGCCTTGTGGTATATCCCTATTTTTTAGATTTTCAGAGAAAGGTTATTTGCAATATAAAAGGTGGATTGGATTTCAAAAGTATTGGAAGAAGCATTATCTGGAGTTAGAAAAAGAGGACGTACTTGATTCTTTAGATCTATCTTTGATTTATGCATTAGGACTTAATGTCATGAAAAAACTTAAATTAGCTTATGGATATGAAGGAGAATACACGACAAATAGCTGGCTATTCTGGTATATTATGTTTGCTAGTGGGAATAACAATTCCTTTCACGAGAGTATTAATAATTCCTTTGTGGGAAATGCCTTCTCATCTTCAAGTGATAGCTTCTCAAGTGGTGGCGGAGGAGGAGCCGGAGGTGGTGGTGCTGGTGGATTCTAA
>JAEYWQ010000117.1 GCA_023428885.1 Bacillota bacterium | reverse complement strand
AAGGATATTCCTGTTATCTTTACTGCAGTCACTGATCCAATTGCAGCAGAACTAGCCAATATAGATGGAACACCTGTTGCTGAAGTTACTGGTACCAGTGATAAATTACCAGTAAGAAAACAGTTGGAGATGATTCGAAGCGTATTACCAGAGGCGAAAACAATTGGTATCTTATATTCCACCAGTGAAGTAAATTCAATTGCTGCAATTGAAGAGTATAAGGAAGCAGCAGCTGAATATGGATTTGAGATTATTGAAAGTGGTATCTCCACATCAGCAGATATTCCATTAGCAGCAGACAATATATTAATGAAGGTAGATTGCTTGAATAATTTAACAGACAACACGGTAGTTAGTTCCCTTCCTGTAATATTAAAGAAAGCTAATGACAAGAAGATTCCAGTGTTTGGTAGCGAAGTTGAGCAGGTTAAGATTGGTTGTATCGCAACTGTTGGTCTTGACTATTATGAGTTAGGAATTAAGACTGGTAAGATGGCAGCAGAAGTTTTAAAGGGAGAGAAGAAAGCTAGTGAGATTAATTTCGAAATTATCGAAGAAGCACAGTTTTATGGAAACACTGCAGTTGCATCAAACTTTGGAATTACACTTCCTCAGAATTTAGTTGACGGTGCAGCAGAAATGTTTGATACTATTGTTGAATAGCCATAAAGATTTGTGCATTAAGTAAAGAACGTAGTACTATGTAATTGGGGCTGTTGCAAAATGTTTCTTCTAGGAAAGCAACATTTTACAATGCCCCTTTCTTAAAAAAGGGTAGGAATCTAGAATTGAGTAAGGTATTTCAGAAGGGATAGTTACGATATGGAGAATTTATTAACGATTTTACTTGGTGTATTGGAAGATGGACTTGTCTATGCAATCATGGCCTTGGGAGTTTACATCACCTATAAGATATTAGACTTTCCAGATCTGTCGGTGGATGGAACTTTTCCATTGGGTGCCGCAGTTACAGTTTGCTTAATCATTGCTGGTGTTAATCCGGTATTAACATTATTTATATCTTTTGGTGTAGGTGCGCTAGCAGGTATTTTAACTGGTTTGATTCATGTGAAGTGTAAGGTGAGAGATTTACTTTCTGGTATTATTATGATGACAGCACTTTACTCCTTGAATCTTAAGATCGCTGGAAAAGCCAATGTTCCAATTTTCTCAAAGGATACTATTTTTGAAAATACTTTTCTGGAAAGAATTATACCAGAGTGGTTTTCTCCATATCTAATTGTCAGTATTCTTCTTGTAATTGTAGTTATTGTAAAGTTACTATTAGATCAATACTTAAAGACTAAGTCAGGTTATTTGCTTCGTGCGGTAGGTGACAATGAAACATTGGTAACGTCACTGGCAAAAGATAAAGGAACCGTTAAGATTTTAGGTCTTGCCATAGCTAATGCTTTAGCAGCATTGGCTGGTTCTGTTTATAGTCAAATGCAAGGATTTTTTGATATTTCTACTGGTACAGGAACAATTGTAGTTGGTCTTGCCATCGTTATTATTGGGACCAATCTATTCGGTCGTGTTACTAAGATGAAACCTACAACTGCAGTTATTTTGGGAGCATTCATCTACAAAGGATGTGTTGCGTTAGCCATTGAATTTGGAGCATCATCAAGTGATCTTAAGATTGTTCAGGCGATTTTATTCCTTGTGATATTGACTGCTGGTAATTCAAAGAAAGCGAAGGTGAATGGACGTGCTTAAGTTAAAACAATTAGATAAATACTATAATCCGGGTACGGTCAACGAGATGTGCCTATTTGATAAGTTTGATTTAACTGTATCTGAGCAAGAATTTGTTTCTGTCGTAGGTAGTAACGGCTCTGGCAAAACATCCATGTTGAATCTGATCTGTGGTAGTATACCTGTAGATAGTGGTTCTATCCTTATGAATGGAAAAGACATTAGCTCTATGAAAGAATATAAGCGTCTTCAGAATATCGGAAGAGTATATCAAAACCCAGCCATGGGAACATGTCCTGAAATGACCATTCTAGAGAATATGTCACTTGCTGATAATAAAGGAAGGAAATTTAATCTAACCCGAGGCACCAATAAGAATAGAATTTCCTATTATCGTGAGTTATTACAAAAACTAAACTTAGGTTTGGAAGACAAGTTAGGCATTAAAGTGGGTTCCTTATCAGGTGGTCAACGACAGGCGATGGCTCTTTTGATGTCTACCATGACTCCAATAGAATTCTTAATTTTGGATGAACATACAGCAGCCTTGGACCCAAAAACTGCAGAATTGATTATGGAGTTAACAGATAAGATTGTTAAAGAGAAAAAATTAACTACGATCATGGTAACACACAATCTTCGTTATGCTGTAGAGTACGGCAATCGACTTATTATGATGCATCAAGGCAACATTGTGTTAGATAAAAAGGGTGAAGATAAGAGCAAAATTGCGATTGACGATATCCTTACAAAATTTAATGAAATCAGCATTGAGTGTGGGAATTAGAGTTGTTAAAGTAGTGTAGAGGGTGTTTTTACGTTATGAATAAAGAAGTGATGAAACAATCAAATAAAAGATATATTAAACAGTTGACAAATATGTCTTTATATACTATAATAAAAAAGCTGTGACAAATGATCGCAGATAAGAAGCAGAGTATCCACTCTCACCTGTAGCAAGTGAGCAACCAGGTTTTTATATTTCGAACTTATCAATATGGCATAATATGTCGTATTGTATTGAATGAATATAAGGTGGATAGCTTGCTATTCACTTTTTTTATTTTCTATCCTATGGAGGTGCAGAACTATTAGCGAATTAATGATTAATGAGCAAATCAGAGACAGAGAAGTTCGTCTGATTGGAGAAGACGGGGAACAACTTGGAATTATGTCAGCAAAGGACGCAATGAAGTTAGCTCAGGAAGCAAACTTGGATTTAGTAAAGATTGCTCCTACTGCGAAACCACCTGTATGTAAGATTGTCGACTACGGCAAATACAGATATGAGCTTGCTAGAAAAGAAAAGGAAGCTAAGAAAAAGCAGAAAGTAACTGATGTAAAAGAAATCCGTTTATCACCAAACATTGATGAAAATGATTTGACGACGAAAGCAAATCAAGCAAGAAAGTTCATCACCAAGGGAGACAAAGTTAAAGTAGCTTTACGTTTTCGTGGTAGAGAAATGGCTCATATGTCAGCAGGACGAGAGATTCTTGATAGTTTTTCTAAGCTTCTTGAGGACATTGCAGTAATTGAAAAACCTGCAAAGATGGAAGGCAGAAGCATGATTATGTTTTTAACTGAAAAGAAATAACAAACGTTAGTACAATAGGAGTGTATCACATAACTATTGTCATTATAAAATTAAAGGTGGGCACCGACGTGCAGACCGAATTTAAGGAGGAAATATCATGCCGAAATTAAAGACAAGCAAAGCAGCAGCTAAGCGTTTTAAGGTAACCGGTACAGGTAAATTAAAGAGAATGAAGGCCGGAAAACAGCATATCTTGACTAAGAAGTCCCACAAGACAAAGAGAAATCTTAGAAAAGCAACAATGATGGATCCAA
>JAEYWQ010000112.1 GCA_023428885.1 Bacillota bacterium | reverse complement strand
TATCTAATATCCGTAAAGGATGGTCAAATGTATGACTTAATTTGTCTTGACATTATGATGCCAAAAGTCGATGGGGTGAAAGTATTACGAGCAATCCGTGACTACGAAACATCAAGAGGTGTGTTGCCAGAAAAAAGAGTTAAAGTTATTATGACGACCGCACTTCAAGAGACTGATATGGTTCAGCAGTCATTTGAAATTGGTTGTGAAGCCTATGCTGCAAAACCAATTAATATTGAAAAATTAATACAAGTCATGGAACAGTTAGGATTGATCTAGGAGAATAAAATGTCCTCATTAAAATCCAATGGCTTTCAAATGAATCCAAAAGGTTATGAAACTTAGAATTGTTTCATAACCTTTTTTAAAGTTTATCATGTAAAATTACGTCTTCTTCCTAGTTCATCAGAAAAATCAGTTTCTAACGTTGTTTCTTTACGAATTGTAAGATTATAGTGTTCAATGGAGTTGTTGAGATTAATTTCTTCTCCATTGAATAATCGAACAACTGGGCGAAGAGGATTCGATGTATTCTCAATTACGATACCTTCTTGACCATTGGATAACTGAAGCGTAATTCCCTTTGGATAGATTGGAACCGCCTTATGAAACGCGTGCACCACCCTAGCGTCAAACATACAATCACAACTACCCAATAAATATTCTAGAGCCTCTGCGCGTGCATATGGGTCCTTATAAGGTCGTTTTGATGTGAGAGCATCATACACATCAGCGACATGAATGATCTTAGAATACAGTGGTATTTGCTCGCCTTTTAAGCCTTTTGGATAACCAGTACCATCCTCATTCTCATGGTGATACAGGACACTTATTCTTGTTTTCGAGGAAATATTCCAATGATTTCTTAATAAATCAAAAGAATGTCGAGAATGCTCTTTCACAATCTCATATTCAGATTTTGTCAATTTAGAAGCTTTGTTAATAATTTCTGCTTCTATTAAGACTTTACCTAAGTCATGGAAGATAGCAGCACAAGCCAATTCTTCCATCTGAAAATGATTGAAACCCATCTTTAGACCAATAATACTTGATATTACAGAAACATTAACACAGTGTCGGTATGTATAATCATCATAATTTCTTAAATCCATTAGATCTAAAGAAACACCCGAATTTATTAAGATGTGTTCTACGATTCGTTTGGCAACTTCTAAAGTTCCATCAATGTCACCTCGACGAAGAGTATCCACTCCTTGATTTCTTAATTCCACAGGAATAGCGTCTTCTATGATAATCCCTTCTGATAGGCTATCTTCTATATATAATCCTGGAAACCCTCTAAGCTCTAACTTCTGTATTAAAGCAGCGGTGAGCTCTTTGTGTTTACTTATTAGGATAC
This sequence comes from Bacillota bacterium, assembly GCA_023428885.1. Taxonomy (GTDB): domain Bacteria; phylum Bacillota; class Clostridia; order Lachnospirales; family Lachnospiraceae; genus Lachnoclostridium. The sequence continues at coordinate 4,057 of JAEYWQ010000112.1, read as the reverse complement.
GATTCGATTTATCATATATTGGTTTTGCAAGTACCATACCAGGTTCTGCTTTCTCCATCGTAATATAACGCATATTTCCCCTCCAAACGCAAACTTCTATTATTATAACTGAAATCATCTATATTTAGCAATTGAAAAATATTACGATATTTATAGTAGATATTACCAAAATTTATACAAATTTTACAATAGACCAAAATCTCACAATAGATCACAGCGAAATGTACAAAAACCATAGCTGAACTTCGAAAATTTGCAAGCAAGCTTGCAAGATGACAGGTAACAGAATTGCTGTCCATCTGTCATTAAATCACTTTGCCTTCGAGCTAATCAAAAAGAGTCTATCTCATATTTTTGAGACAGACCCTAATCATTAAGCTTAGTTTAGAATGAATTAGCTAATCTAGTTATCCGTTAAAAGCATACGGTCATTTTCAAGTTGGCTTCCGCTAATACGAGAGAACTGCTGTAATAACTTCTCAACAGTCAACTGTTTTTTCTCCTCGCCGGCTACATCCAAGATAATCGTTCCATTATGCATCATAATCAATCGGTTACCATGAACAATCGCATCTCTCATATTATGAGTTACCATCATAGCCGTCAAGTTATGTTCTGCAATTATCTGGTCGGAAATTTCTAACACTTTGGCAGCTGTCTTTGGATCAAGAGCAGCGGTGTGTTCATCTAATAATAAGATCTTAGGTTTTTGTAAGGTAGCCATCAATAAGGTTAAGGCTTGACGTTGACCACCAGACAGTAATCCGACTTTACTAGTAAGACGATTCTCTAAACCAAGGTCTAAGACCTTAAGGATGTGATGAAACATCTCACGTTCTGATTTGCTAATTCCCCAAGACAGGGTTCGACGTTTTCCACGACGATTAGCGAGAGCTAGGTTTTCTTCTATATTCATGTTTGCTGCGGTTCCCATCATTGGATCTTGAAACACACGTCCAATGTATTCAGCACGACGATATTCAATCAGTCTGGTAACATCTTCATTATCGATAAGGATAGAACCAGAATCAATTGGAAATACACCTGCTAAACTGTTTAATAAGGTGGACTTACCAGCTCCATTACCTCCAATGACAGTCACAAAATCACCTGGCTTTAATGATAGATTAACATCAATGAGCGCCTTTTTTTCATTAATAGTACCTGGATTAAAGGTTTTGAAGATATTATTCATCTGTAGCATATTAGCGCCCTCCTTGATTTCTCATGCTAGACCATGAGTTCTTAATACCGGATTTTATCATAGGTAAGCATAGGCAGAAGGCTACTGTAATTGCAGTAAATAGTTTTAAGTCATTTGCATTCATACCTAATTTTAAAACACAAGCAATAATAATACGATAAACAACAGCACCAATCGCTAGAGCAACTAAGGTTCTCTTAAAGGTTCTGGTTCCAACAATAACTTCACCTATAATCAAAGATGCTAAACCAATTACAATCGAGCCAGTTCCCATCTGAACATCAGAATAGGATTGATATTGAGCGATTATGGCACCAGAGAAAGCCACAAGCCCATTGGATAAAACCAAACCAATAATAATCATTGTACTAGTATTAATTCCTTGAGCACGAACCATATTCTGATTATTTCCAGTAGCACGAATCGCGCTGCCCAATTCTGTACCAAAGAACCAATAAATAATGACAGAAACGATGATAACAAGGATTAATCCTAAGATTAACACTGCAATATTTTTATCGATACCAAGATTTTCGAGTGGTGTAAAAATGGTATCTGCACGAAGAAGAGATGTATTTGCTTTCCCCATCACTCTTAAATTAATTGAATACAATGCTATCATAGTTAATATACCAGATAGAAGAGCAGGAATTTTCAACTTGGTATGTAAGATACCTGTGACAAAACCACCTAATAAGCCAGAGACAAGGGCACACAATGTCGCAATCCAAGGATTCACACCTCCTGCAATCATTCTAGCCGCAACTGCACCACCAAGAGCAATGGTTCCCTCAACAGATAGGTCAGCTACATCTAAGATACGATAAGTTAAATAGACACCGAGTGTCATGATGCTCCACAATAATCCAAGTGAAATTGCACCGAGTATAATTTGCTCCATGATTAAATTCCAACCTTTCTAACAATTTCAGTTCAGAGCTATCCTCTGAACTGAAATTTTATCCTTTATTCTGCTTGTGTTGTTGTTATAATGTACTGAGTTAATTCCTCCGGAATCGCAATTCCAAGAGCTTCAGCAACGTCTTTGTTTATACTGTAAACATAATCAGTTGATGTTTCTACCGGCATCTTAGAGATATCTTCACCATTTAATACCTTCACTGCCATAACACCTGCTTGATATCCTAGGTCGTAGTAGTTAATACCTAGAGTTGCAAAACCACCAGAAGCTACCATACCAGTTTCACCACAGATGACTGGAATCTTAGCTGCTACAGTTACTTCGTTGACTGTTGCCATAGAAGTTGCTAACGTATTATCTGTTGGAAGATAGATAGCATCACATTCTGTTACGATGGAAGTTACTGCCTGTTGTACATCATTGGTACTAGAAACAGTACGCTCTACATAAGTAATTCCTTTCGCATCTAAGATCTCTTTTACTATATTAATCTGAAGTGTAGAGTTGTCTTCGGAAGAATTGTAGACGAAGCCAACTGTCTTTACATCAGGACACAATTGAAACATCAAGTCAATCTGAGCAGCAATTGGATTCATATCGTTCGTACCAGAAACGTTTGTGTTTGGTACTTCATCGGATTCCACTAGACCAGCAGAAGTAAAATCAGTAATTGCTGTTCCAATAATAGGAATTGTTGTTGTCTTACCAGCAGCTGCCTGAGCACTAGGAGTTGCAATCGCAAAAATTAAGTCTACTTTATCTCCTACAAACTTATCAGCGATCGTAGGGAGATTATTTATGTCACCTTGGCCATTTTGATATGTAAGTGTAATATTCTTACCATCTACAAATCCCTTATCCTTAAGAGCAGCTACAAAACCCTCCTCAGATTGATTCAGAGCAACGTGGTCCATCATCTTAATGATTCCAATTTCTTTCTTTCCATCCTCTTTTTTACCACAAGCAATTGTGGATACCGCCAACACAGTTACAAGTGCTGCAGTTAATATACGTTTCATATTTTTCATATTTCTTCCTCCTACTTTGCGCATATGATACTTTAAAGCGTTGAAGTATCATAGTCTGGATTATAACATTATTCTGTCAATAGTTCAAGAGTGAAGTTTTTTACAAATGTAAGAAGAATATGGGAATTGATTTCATATCATGCTATATTAATGATTACAGAGAATTGTTCATAATTTTATTATGTTAACTAAGAACAATCACTCATGATGCAAGAACACTTTCCATGTATAAGAATATAATTATAATAGCAACATGGAAAGGAAAGTATAATTTTGGCAATCAAAATTTTTATAGATCAAGGGCATAATCCTAGTGGTTTTCATAACGCAGGAGCTGTTGGAAATGGCTTATTTGAGTCAGAAATTAACTACCAAGTAGGAATTTATTTATTAAATTTGCTGAATAATGATGATCGATTTGATGCTATGGTATCCAGACCAACACCAACCACAGTACTTGGTACCAACAATGCTTCCAGTTTAGCCGAACGCGTGAGGATGGCAACAGAATGGGGTGCTAACTATTTTATTAGTATTCATTGTAATTCAAACCCTAATCCTGCAATTAATGGAACTGAAGTTTATATCTATCAATTTTACACCCAGGCAAACTGGTTAGCAGAACAGGTCCTGATTGGGATTACCCAAACAGTTGGAACCAAAGACAATGGAGTGCGAGAAAATCGATCCTTGTATGTATTACGAAGAACCTCCATGCCATCCATATTAGTTGAATTAGGGTATTTGACGAATGCATCGGATGCTCAGAAATTACGGGACAATCAATATCAATTTGCCTATGGAATCTATATTGGTATTTTACGCTACTTTGGATTTTAAGCATAGAATATGTAAGTATTGCATTTTAAAAAATGTAAACAAATAGAGTAACCTTGTCATCGA
>JAEYWQ010000102.1 GCA_023428885.1 Bacillota bacterium | reverse complement strand
ATTTCTAAGCTTAATATCCATAAGAGTTCATCCTTTCCTATAAAAAAGTTATGGGTAGTAAATTACTACTCTTTAACCTGAGTTACATTATAGTAGTATTTTGCTACTTTGTCAATAATATTTTGTTACTTTTTTACAATTACTTTAGGTAAATTTAATTAGCATGTAACAAATTAATACTTCTAGAATATCGGACATTGGAACGAGTGCCTTTGATGGATGCAGCTTATTAACGAGCATTTCAATACCAGAATCAGTGACAGACATTGGCGAATTTGCTTTTAGAGATACACCTTGGCTGGCGAAACTAAAGAAATCAAATAAGCTTGTGATTATTAATCAAATTCTTGTGGATGGTTCTTCTTGTAAAGGTAAGGTTACAATTCCGAATACTGTGACAAATATCGCAGATGGTGCATTTCGATATAATGAGAGTTTAACTGTAATTACATTTCCTGACTCAGTTACTAGTATTGGAGACAATGCTTTTAGTGAATGCAAGAATTTAAAGAGTGTTAAACTTCCGTCTAAATTAAAGACAATAGGTATGTTTACTTTTTCTGATAGTGGATTAACTAGTATAACACTTCCGAATTCTGTTAACAGAATTATGCATGGAGCATTTGGTAACTGTAATAAGCTTACGAAAATTATATGGTCAAAATCTCTGAATCGAATCGATAGTTATGCCTTTTTTGGATGTAAAGGACTAACTAGTATAACAATTCCGGATTCTGTAACATTAATTGGAGAATGCGCTTTTTTCGATTGTTCTACTTTAAAAAAAGTTATAATTCCAAAAACTACTACAAAAATCGGGACTGAAGCTTTTTATCAGTGTAATAAAAACATAGTAATCCATGGTGCAGCTAAATCAGCTGCCGAGAAGTATGCAAAGAACTATAAAATTACTTTTAAAAAGTTATAGTATAGTGATTTATTAGTCCAGTTATTATCTTGTTTTTGAATGCCTGATATGATAGAATAATGTGATGATAAAGCGCGGCTTGGCTGGAGCTTAAGTCTGCGCAAGGAGCAAAGGGAGAATAGGATGGACATATTAGAATATTTGAAGGTAATCTTCCTTGGAATTGTGGAAGGGATTACGGAGTGGCTTCCAATCAGTAGTACTGGGCATCTGCTATTGGCTGATGAGTTCATTAAGTTAAAGATGACTGAGGAATTCATGTCAATGTTTCATGTTGTAGTTCAGCTTGGAGCTATTATGGCAGTTGTTGTTTTATATTTTAAGAAACTTTGGCCATTTTCAACGAAGGAGAAGTATTTTTGCAAGAAGGATACTTGGACCCTCTGGTTTAAGATATTTGTAGCCATCATTCCTGCAATGGTGATTGGTATACCATTTGAAGATAAGATTGAGGAAAAGTTTCATAACCCTTATGTCATAGCTGCAATGTTGATTATCTATGGCCTTATCTTTATTGTGATTGAAAAGCGTAAGAATGCATTGAAGATTAAGGTTACAAATCTTTCTGAGATTACATATCAGATGGCATTCTTTATTGGTGCATTCCAAGTATTATCTTTGATTCCTGGCACTTCAAGATCTGGAGCAACAATTATAGGAGCAATGTTAATTGGAGCTTCTCGTTTTGTAGCAGCAGAATTTACTTTCTTTTTAGCTGTACCAGTTATGTTTGGAGCAAGTTTCCTCAAAATTGTAAAGTTTGGTTTTGACTTTACCTCAACCGAACTAATAGTTCTTGTTGTAGGTATGTTGACAGCCTTTTTAGTTTCTGTATTTGCAATTAAGTTCTTATTAAACTATATCAAGAGAAACAGCTTTGTTGCTTTTGGTTGGTATCGAATCGTTCTTGGTTGTCTTGTACTTGGCTATTTTGTATTAGCATAGTAACAATAACTGATGGTCATCTAGAAAGCGTAGTGGAGCTTACAGGTGACCATCTGATTAAGCTAAGCAAAGTCACAGATTAACATCTTGAAGGCATCGTGATTTGTATCAGTTTATTGTGTTTTCAAGTTGCAAGATGGAGATTTGAAAGTTATAATAGTATATGGTACTAAGGGATAATAGATCGTACTTAACGTTCGGTCTATTCTTTTTTGAGTGAGAAATATAGTTAAGGAAAAGTTTGTAGCCCAATAGCTATAGCCCAATAGCTATAGCCCAATAGCTTATAGTTAAGTAGCTTATGGTAAATAGCTTATGGTAAATAGCTTATAGTAAATAACTTATAGTAAATAGCTTAAAGATAATTTATAGATAAATAACTTAAAGATATAATTTATAGATAAATAAAATAATAATTTATAGATAATGATTTAGGAATGAAGGAGGAATTCGATGGCTTCGACAAAAAATAGAGGAAGTTCTGGTAAAAGGCAACAAACAAAAAATACTAGCACTAGCACACAAAGGAGCCGTGTTTCTCAGAAGGAGAAGAAGGTTGCTGCTACTGATTCCATTCGGGATGAAGTTATATTGATTGTTACTTTTTTGATATCACTCTTGTTGGTGTTAAGTTATTTTAATCTGTGTGGACCGTTTGGAAGCTTTATCAATGAATTTCTGTTTGGAATGATTGGTTATTTTACATATCTGTTTCCCTTTGCATTGTTTTTCATGGTAGCTTTCACAATCTCCAATCGGGGCAGTGTAATTGCTAGACGTAAGGTGATAGGAAGTATTGTGCTTTTATTTGCGTTAACAGCATTGATTCAGATGATTTGTGGTTATAACCCTGATATGAATTGGATTGAGTATTACTCCGAAAGTTCCAAAGGTTTAACCGGCGGTGGGATTATTGGCGGTACCTTAACCATGATATTATGCAGATTATTTGGCACCATTGCAGCTGTCATTATTCTAATCGTAATGGTCTTGCTTTGTATCATCTTCATCACAGGGAAGGCAATTCTTTCTCTGCTTAGAAAGAAGGGGGAAGAAAGAGTTCTTCAGCACAAGCTGGAGCGCGAAAAGTATGTAGCTGAATACGAACAGATAGACTTAGAAGATATGCAGTTTGAACAAGAAGAGAAAAAGCCTCGTATTACGTTAGGAAAGCCTATGAAGAAGAAGGCTACGGGAACGGATGACTTATTTGATGAGTTTGATACAGAAGAGGAAGAGGAGAAGTTAAGTTTCCTTGAGGAGTTAAAGAAGAAAGGAAAATCCACTACAGCTTCTGATCTTGAGGAGGTACAAGAGATCCCTCTAAATAGAAATAGTAAGCATGATGTGGAATTAAAAGAGTATAAGAGTAACCAAGAGAGTCATAGCTTCTCACCATCTAATCAGATGATTGATGAGGTGAATAGTATATATGAAGAGGAATTAAAGCGTAAGTTTGGTGATGGTGAAGTTGCATCTATGTCGGAAGATACCAATCACATCCCTCCAGTTGTTATTAATCATGATTTATATAGCACACAATCTGATCGGAATTCCATAGAAGCACAGAATACTTCTCATGCTGGTATGGGTTCTGAAATGTTAAGTGGAATGGATGCTGGACATGGTGATCATACCATTTCACAATCAGAACAAGCAAAGAATTCTCAAGCTTCAGAAAGAACTGTGAACAAAGCTGCCCATGAGAAAGCTGGCAATCAGAATGGCAATGATGAGATGCTGAACATCTCTCAAGTTGTAGAAGAGAAAAAATATGAATTTCCTCCAATTAATCTCTTAGGCTTGCCAAAGGCATCGCCAAAAGGAAGCGGTGATCGTGATTTGAAAGAAACTGCGATAAAACTGCAAAAAACCTTAGAAAGTTTCGGGGTTCGCGTTACAATCACCAATGCCTCTTGTGGTCCTGCAGTTACTCGTTATGAGCTTCAACC
>JAEYWQ010000238.1 GCA_023428885.1 Bacillota bacterium | reverse complement strand
TGTTTTTTTCATGTTTACTTCTCCTAACTATAGGCATACAGAATCATAACAATGAGTGCCCCTTCATAAGAAGAGGCACTACTTAATGCAATACTATTCTTATTTATCTACCCACTTAAGGCCCAATTCTTCTTTATATTGAGCATAAGCCTTATTTTGAACTTCTACTTGCTTATCATATGCTGACCAGTCATCTGGCTTTGTGATATCAAGGCTATCATATAATAAACCTACATATTTGTAATCAGCCCATAAACCAGCTTCTGTTAAAACTTCCTGGTTTGCATTGAAGTTCTCGTCATTTGCAGGAACCATTAAAGTCTTGCAAGTACCAGCTTCAACCATCTCATCGATGATAGAATATAATTCTGGAACAATTGGCTCTACACCCTTCTTGTTAGCAATAAATCCACAGTCTGCTATATATTGAGCGTCGTCAGCGATGAACTCGATGAATAATCTTGCTGCATCTTTGTTATCTGAGAATTTGCTAATTGCATAGTTATCAGCAGGAGCTGCCTGAACATATCTACCTGCACCGAAATCAGGAGCTGGAGCGAATTTGATAATAGCTGGATCTTTACCTGCTGGAACACGTCCTTGAATCTGTGGAACTACCCATGAACCAAATAACATCATTGCTGCTCTACCATAAGCTACGCTATCCATAGCTACACCGAAATCTGTATATTGATCCTGCTCAAAGAAAGCTCTTGCCTTCCAGTCAGTATACATCTTTATTGTTTTACCAAATGGAGCATCTGGGTTAAATGGGTTCTCAGTCTTTAACATGCTTGGGAATACACTGGAATCGCCAGCAACATAAGTTGCAAAGTCTTGAACAGTAGCTAAAGGCCAGTTCTCAACTCTATGGATAGAAATTGGCGTAACACCGTTTGCTTTAATTGCTTCACACATCTTGTTAAACTCATCTAAAGTAGCTGGAATCTCATTATATCCTGCTGCTTTGATTACTTCTTCATTATAGCATACAGCCTGATTGTAAGCTTTTGCTGGCATGATACTATATACAATACCATCTACTGCTGGCATAGAATATGCATATTCACCATAAATTTCAGCTGCTTCTTCTACCGTGCAATATGCTTCGGAATAATTCTTCCATTCCTCAAGGCTCCAGTTTGGTGATGTAAATACATCAACACTAGAATCTTTTACTTGGAATAATGGTCTTAACTCATCTTCATTGGTGATAACATTAAGTTCTACTTTAATACCATACTTCTCTGTAAATCTGTCAGCTAAAAACTTTAAGTAAGCTGAGCTTTCATCACGGTAAGTATTACCAGCCTCATCTTTCTTTTCCTCACCCAAAACACGGTTACCGCTATGAGTATAGACAGATACAGTAGTACCTTTCAGCTTTTCTAGATCCATGTCCTCTACTTTTTTTGATACTGCTGCTTCATCTTTTTTCTCATCTTTAGAACCACAGCCAACCAGTGATAAGGTAAGAACTGCTACCATAGTGAGTGATAAAAATTTCTTAAATTTCATAAACATCCTCCCTTTAAAATGATATAAAATTAACTAATATATGACAATAATTATTTTACAAGTATTATTCTATGAAATCATTATTCAATCTTGTGATTTATAACACTATCTTGTTGTAACTTAAAAAAACATTCTTTTTCCCCAAAATTCCATGAAAAGTCTACATATTTTTTTGTATAAATTGCTGTTACTACAATTTTGGTATTCTTTATTAACTTTTATCTTATATATAATTTAATTAAATTAATTATTTAATTAAGTAAACATAATAATAAAAAATAAGCTTAATTGGAGTCTTAAGGACAAATACCAATTAAGCTAATTTAATAATTCAATCAATTATTTATTTTATTTTCATCTACTTCTTAATACTCATAATATTTCACCTGAGCTTGTATGGATGGGTTGATACTGCTGATTACTGGCACAAAAGTTACATGGTCATCTGTTTTTACCAACACTAGCTTTTTCTGACCTGGTATCAAATCAAAATCGTTGTCAGAATACATAATCCCATCTTCCTTTGCAAGATGTAGCATCCATACAAACTGGTCTGAACTTAGTTCAACTTCAAATAATCCTTGCATTTTCTTTTTGATGCTACACATCACCTTTGCAGAAGCTAAGTCCAACTCTTTGAATGGTGCAAATAAGTACCTATTCTCATTCACCACTTCTTGATCCTTCGTGATCGTTACATGTAAGAGAGTACTTTCTGGATGTTGAATTAAGCCCTCTAGCTTAACCGACAATATTTCTTGAGATGAATTAGCTGCAACCACGGCCTTTACTGATTCTTTTCTGATTATGTCGCCATCAAAAGTCATTAAAGTATAATCCATATCAACTTCTTCTTCCATAAGTTTATCGTTCATAATCCAAAGACTTAGTGGTTTGGGTTGCCCTAAGAAGTATTCACGGTAATTCTTCATTCCCTCAAAATTCTGAACATCATAGCCACGAATTGCAATTGCTAGTGGTGCTTGGGAGCGTTTCAAATAATAATACACTGGCTTTTCTTCCAGATAATAATCAATAAGCGACCAGTTATGAATACCATAGGAGTCATCCAAGGTCCAGAATAATAGGCCTGAACATACAAACTTGCGTGCTCTGAACTCATCATAGATATGACGGGTAATCTCAGCTTGTAGTACCTGACTTCTTAAAACATACTCCTCTAAGCTAAATTTATGATAATCTCCAAAGTAAGTTTCCATCACCTTATTTAGGATCTGATGCTCCGAAGAGCTATTGCAGTGATGTAACCAAACCTTAGAATCCACATGTTGATGTTCTTTTGCGATACACTTATTGATGGAATTCATACTCATAGCACCAATCACACCAAACTCACTTAAGAACTTTAAGTTAAAGTCTGTAAATCTCCAGATATCCATATAATGCTCATAATTAGGCCGATGTGTAAAATGCCAAACGTGCTGGTCACCAATTTCAAAATCACAAGGGAGATTCTTTCCACCATAAGGGCTACTCTCTCTATAAATCACATTTGCTTGATACATTTCAAGAAGTTCAGGTAAGAGTTCTTCATAGATTCTTCTTCCATACCACGGTAGATCAGGCGTCCATTGTTTGACAGAATGATACATCTCTTGAATCTCATTATTTCCTGACCAACCTATTAGACTGGAATGATTACGTAATCTAAGGATTGCTGCAATCGCTTCCTTCTTTAGTTCAGCATAGAATTCTTCCACATGGTCTGGGTAAAAGCCACAAGCATACATGAAATCATGCCACACCATAATTCCTAGCTCATCACAGCTAGTCATAAATGTATCACTTTCATAGATACCGCCTCCCCATACACGAAGTATATTCATATGGCTATCTGCAGCTAATTGAATTAATTTTCTCGTACGTTCTGGCGTTATGGTGCCATAGAGACAATCAGAAGGTACATAATTAGCTCCTTTGCAAAAGAGCGGCTCTCCATTAAGCACGAATGTAAATCCCTGTTCTTCTTCGTTTAACTGCTCTTCTCGAATACTAATGGTACGAACTCCGTGAGAGCGCTCTATACGATCTAGGATAGTCCCATCTTCTCCTATTAAGGTAATTTCCACATGATAAAGGTATGGCTTTCCACAGCCATTTGGCCACCAAAGCTGAACGGAGTCTAACTCAAAATGAATGCTGGTGATTTTTGATTCTAAGGAAATTAATTGCTCTGCTAAGGGCTTACTCTTAAGGCCCACATATGTAAATTCACTCTTCTCTTCATATCGTTTATCAGCATACAGCTTACACTTTAACTGATAATTACCTTCTACGATCTTCTCTACAGCTACATCTGCATGAATGGTTACTGCTTGGCCATCCTTTAGATTTAAGCCTTTATCTTCATATACATAAACATCTTCAATATAAGCATTCCGATAACAAGAAACGGTTACATCTTTTGTGATTCCGCAGGTGGCAAGCCAGATGGTCCAATCCCAACCATACACAAACTGTGGTTTACGCATCCATACACGATATGGTTGATCATTGTTCCACATCCTACCCATCAATTCCATGGGTTTATCCTTCACACCTTCCAAACCTTGATCAAGACGCACAACGATTACATTATTTCCCCTATGTACCAAGTTAGTAATATCATAAGAAGCTTCATAAAAAGCATTATTATGACTTCCCACTAGCTGTCCATTCACCCAGATATCAGCGGTCAAATCCAAACCACCAAAAGTAATCTTAACCTGATCCATTAGTTGATGATCCTGCAGATCAAACTCTTTCACATACCAGAATTCTTGTTCTTCTAGCCATCTACATTCTTTACTGTTAGCATCAATCAGAGGATCTTTGATTAATCCTTGATTGACTAATGCCCTATGTACATCTCCTGGAACTATGCAAGAAGTATTTGCATTGGCAACTGCCTGCTCAAGCTTCCCCTTCCCGATTTCACACCAGTATAGTTTCCATTCTCCGTTTAAGGAGATATCTTCTCTTTGCATCCTCTGATTCATTCTCTTCTCCTAATCCATATGTACTTATTTTAGATACAAAACTTGATACTCATATTATATCATTTCATTGGTCTACATTCTTATCAGTTTTTTGTATTTTATTATACTATCTATAAATATTTCCATTGCCAATAAGTAATATGAATAGCAAAAACACTCCCTTGCTAGTAAACATGATGTGATGTTCGTCAACAAGGGAGTGTACTATTATATTGAGATCTTATATCTAAAGAATGAGATAAAATAGATTAGTTCGTAAATAATTGTGTCCAGTAAATGGTACCATTACTTGCTTTATATACACCGATACCCACTTTACCAAAGTTAGCATTCATAATATTAGCTCTATGTCCAGGTGAGTTCATCCAGCCTGTCACTACCTCTTGTGGTGTCTTCTGACCATATGCAATGTTCTCTCCTGCAGCCTTATAAGAGATACCAAACTCTTTTAATACAGTAAAGGCAGTAGTTCCATTTGGTCTAGTATGTGAGAAGGATTGAACAGTTTCTTTTGCTCTCTCATTCGCTGCTGATTGTAGTGTATTATTTGTTGTTAATGCAGCTAAACCTTCTTTAGCTCTTTCTTTATTCACCAACTGAAGTACCTGAGTTGCGAAAGTACTTGTGGAAGTATTCGTTGCTGTACTTGTTGTTGTCGTTGGTTTTGTTGTGGTGGTAGTTGTTTTTTTCGTTGTTGTGTTTGGTGTTGGTGTTGCAGTTGGTGTAGCTTTTTTTGTAGTATTATTAGTGGTAGTCTTTGCTGTATTTGAAGACTTGCTCTCAGTAGACTCCCTCTTATTTATCTGGTCAATAATCCCCTTCAAAGCTTTATTATTCTTAACATTTGAAGTTGTTATATTGGTATATCCGCAGGAGCGGAGTTTCTGAACAACCTCTTTTAGATTCTTACAGTTTGCCAAATTTATGCTCTTATAAACAAGGGGATTCCCCTTAGTTGTACTCTTTACTGTATTTGTACTAACCTTGTTAATAGTTGCTGCATAAACTTTAGTTGCCGGGTTAAAATTAAGACTTGTAGCGCCTAATAGTGACAAAAGTACTGTACTTGTTGTTATTGCTATGAGTTTTCTCATATTGGTACCTCCTAGTTGTTTGCTATCATGTTGCTCCCTTAGACTAACATAACTGGGGTAGGGGGTTCAATAGTTAGATGCTGGTACCGTTACATTAATTTACAAGTTTCTACTTCCTTTTCCAAAAAACGTGCTAACACAAACTCATGTGTTAACACGTTTTATAATTCCGGTTTTATAATTCCGCTACTATAGTACGCAACCCTTTTTTAATATAATATTGGCATACTGTGCTTCTTCTCCTGTAGCTACCACGGCATAAGCCTTATTTGCTCTCTCATAATAAGAAAACCGTTCAATAAACTCCATAGAAGAATTTGGTTCATGCTTATGAAGTATCTGCTCATATTCCTTCCAAATCACTGGATTTACCGTATCTCCTGGCACTAAATCCATTAATACAAAGTGATTGCTATCATATTGATCTAGTGGAAAGACCGTTAAAATTGCATCCAATAACTGTGGCATTGGAATACCATCCGCACGCACAAGCCGTTTTGCCATGCTGGCTGCTGGGAAATTCCCATCCCCTAACACAATTTCATCTCCATGTCCCATCTCAGACAATACTTTTAATAACTCCGGTGATAATACTTTTGGAATGTTCTTTAACATAAAAACTCCTTTTTCTTTTGATATCCATGTACTTTTCACTACCTAGCACTTTTTCAGTGGCCGTATATTTTTAGCCAATACCGAGGCCACTGAAAAAGTCACCACCTACCCACTACATGGCTATCAATTCATGAAAATATACATATGGAGAAATTTTTAGTATTTCTTAGCTTAATATAAACCGTCAGTGATGTTTTGACATGGATGTCAAAACAAGGCTCCACTGAGCATGGATGCGAATTGGAGCCGTTCACGTGCTCATTCATCACTCCTGCTATTAAGCTTAGAAATACTAAATTTTGTAATCCGTATATTGAAATGAATTGATATCCATGTACTTACGCAACCTAGTTCTTTTTCAGTGGCCGTACTATTCCAACAATCAATAGGCAGCCTAGCGGTAAAAGTGCTAAGCTAATCCACTGTGAAGTAGATAATCCAAGAATACCTC
>JAEYWQ010000049.1 GCA_023428885.1 Bacillota bacterium | reverse complement strand
TAAGCCCTGGTTGAATGATTTTAGGAACATATACCTTTTTGTTTAGCAGCAGAGCACTATGAATCAGAGGGTAAGTATCTACTTCATTACCAAAGGAAACAAAGGTGAAGATTTCATTGGCTCTTTGATACTCTAAGCTACTCAAAAGGACTTCTAAGATTCTGCCACTCCTTAATTGAACCTCTTCTTTGCTTAATTCATCTCTCTGTTTTAATATCTGGGTACGTATTGTTTGTTTCACCATGATCTCCTATATTACATTTTCCATTGAAAGATTGCCTTAGCCCTTTGATAAACAGAATTGATAAATTCAGTTTAACTTCTTTGCCTTTTCTGATAACTCTGTCACGCTTCCATCTGGATTTAAAATCGATACATTGTTTAATGTCCCTCTCATATTGGCACGCACAGCGGCAATATATTCAGCTCGTAACCTTGCTTGTTCTTCCTTTTCCTCTGCTGTTAAACCCTCAGCCTGTGATTTATGATATAATTCATTAATTCTTGTAATTCTTGATTCGTCCATCGATACCTCACCTACTCATCTATAATATGAAAATTATTAATATAATTCTTTGATTTTTTCTAAACATTTTATAACTTTTCTTGAGCATTCATCCATTTCTAATAAATAATCCTCTGCTGCCCTAATATTATTTTCTTTATACTTTGAGATTGCCTTTTTTGCCAGCTCATGTAAATCTGCATGTGGCTTCTCTAGTTCATTTAATATATTGTTTAACTTAACATCTGTTTTATCCTGCTTTAGTACCCATTTCCCTAATCTGCAGGTTAAATGTGTTCCAACTTCGGATTCATTCAGTTCAACATTACCTAGTATCATATTGTATACCCGCCAGCGCCACATCAAATGGTCACAAATACATACTTCAATTTGAACCAATGGATCAATTGAGTCGGCACTATTAATGCTTAATATTCTTATCTCATCTACTAAAGAAGATATCTCATAAAATGACTTGCCTGTTCTAATAACCTCATCATTAATCTGATGATTCTTTTCATTGATAAGCATTAAATTGCTAGACATATCTTCAAATACCGCTGTTTGTTCTTCTGTATTAGCTGATATTTCTATAAAAGAATGATTGATTTCTGACATAGAAGTATTAATACCACTAATTGAACTAATCGCATTATCTATATATCTTTTTGATTCATCAATGCTACCTGTTACATTTTGCAGTATACTAGAAGCGTTTTCAACTTCCTTAACCAAGCTCAATACAGCATTCTGTATAAACTCCACTTGCTTTTTTGTATTATCTGCAAGTTTTTTTATTTCTCCAGCAACTACAGCGAAGCCTTTTCCATGCTCACCTGCTCTGGCCGCTTCAATCGAAGCATTCAAAGCAAGTAAATTAGTCTGATTTGCTACGCTTTGAATAATACTTACCATATCATTAATCTTTTTTGTTTCTTCATTCACAAAATTCATAGACTCATTAACATCGATGGTTTTCTTCATCGTTACATCTATTCTTGAAAATGCATCCTTGATCTGCTCAATAGCATTCTGTGAATTTGAAGTACTATCTGACGCCATTCTACTGGACTCTTGTATAAACGATGAGATGTCTTCGGTGGTTGCACTCAATTCTTCGCTGCTGGTAGAAACACTTTCAACTAACTCAGACTGCTGCTTCATATCATTTATCATTTCTTTCACGTAATCCATGCGGGTCATATATTGAAGTAAGGAGTTGACTTTAGTTAAGATTGTGATATCAGCGCTATTATTGCTCGTCATGCTTTTAGTCTGGTCTTGTAACTCAATGTTCTCTTTCTCTAATGCAGTTTCTGTTCTTTCTACTTTCGTACTTTTTTTAAACATCTTAATCCTCCTATTCTTTAGTTAATATTATGTGGATCCTTTGGATACTGGTTGGTTACCAAGTAATCCATTAATTGAAAGTTCTTATTCTTATGTGCGCAAAACAGAGTCCCAACCTTCTCACCTTCCAGGATATGACGAATGGTACTAATATGCTCTCCGTTGGCAATCACCATATCTGTTCCTGCATCGGTTGCAATTCTAGCTGCAGAAATCTTTGTAGACATCCCACCAGTTCCTAAACCTGAACCAGCACCCTTACCCATAGCTAAGATGGAATCACTAATTTCTTCAACAACATCAATAAACTCTGCTTCTCGATTCGTTCTTGGATCGTCAGTATATAATCCATCAATATCGGACAATAAAATTAATAAATCCGCGTGAATTAAAGCTGCAACAATCGCTGATAGGGTATCATTATCACCAAAGCCGAGAGCTTCGATCTCATCGGTAGAAACCGTATCATTTTCATTTACGATTGGAATCACACCAAGTTTTAATAATTCATCGAAGGTGTTACCAGCGTTTTTACGGCTGATATTATTAATCATGGTATATTTCGTCATTAATATCTGTGCTGTCATCTGATTATATTCGGCAAATAGTTTCTGATAAACCATCATAAGCTTTGCCTGACCAACTGCAGCACAAGCTTGCTTTAAGCTTAATTCCTTTGGCTTTTCTTTTAAACCTATGGATTTGCGTCCAACAGCGATGGCTCCTGAGGACACCAAAACCACCTCTTTCCCTTGATTTGAAAGATCTGTTAACAAACGAACAAGCTTTTCCATCTTAGTTAGGTTCAAATCCTCGGTTAGATCATGGGTTAAGGATGATGATCCAATCTTTATAACAATTCTTTTTTTATCCTTTAATGTAGATCTTAACATAATGGGTCCCCTTTTTTATTATAATGGGCGGTATTTCGCCGCTAATGCTTCAAATACTTTCAGTCCATCCACGGCAGCTGATGTGATGCCCCCAGCATAACC
>JAEYWQ010000310.1 GCA_023428885.1 Bacillota bacterium | reverse complement strand
AAGTAACACCATTAACTGACTTAACAGTACCAATATCAGTGAAGAAATAGGTATGAAGATTATCAAACTCAACAACGTTTGCTGGATCTTTCATTTCTGTTATATATTCGGACTCAGGAATATTCTTACGATTTCTCTGTTTCTCATACATATTAGTAATCTTTCGATTCTCACGTGAGATACGACGAGATTCCTTTCCTGAGATATAATTTGCATTTTTCTTTTTACTTTTCATTTATGGTCACCTACCTTTTCATCTTAGGGTCGAATGCATCACGTAAACCATCACCGATAAAGTTGAAAGCTAATACCGTTAATAAGATGCACAAACCAGCAGGAATCCATACAAACCAGTAATTTGTCATTACATGAACAGTACTTACCGCACTGATAATATTACCCCATGATGCAAATGGGAATTTAACACCAAGACCTAAGAAACTTAACGTGGATTCTGTTAAGATAATACCACCAAGTCCCATGGTACATATTACTATTAACTGTGGAATTACATTAGGAATTAAGTGTTTGAAGATTCGACGAGAAACAGAGATTCCCATCGCTTCGGTTGCAGTCATAAACTCTTGTTCACGAAGGGAAAGAATCTGACCACGTACCATTCTGGCTACTCCTGGCCAACCTAACAAACCAAGGACAAGCATCATGACATATATACGAACCTGCGGATCTAGTTTCATCTGATCCATTATTGATCCGAGTATAATAATCAAAGGTAAAGATGGAATACAATAGAATATATCTACGATTCTCATAATAAGGTTATCAACCCATTTACCAAAATAACCTGCAATACCACCAAGGATAACACCTAAAACAGTCTCAATTAAGATAACGATGAAACCTATTAATAAGGAGATTCTACCACCATACATTAATCTAGTGAGAATATCCATACCGTTAGCATCGGTACCTAACCAGTGAGCTTTGCTAGGTCTTTCATATATTCTAATTAACTGAGTTTGCTCTTCCGAACTAATGGTAAACTGCTCGTTTTTACGAGTGATTGTATAATTTACTTCTTCACCGCTTGCATTTAACTGTGTAAAGCTAGTTTCATTGTTGGCAATCGCTTCTTGTACCGAGTTCTTGAAAGCAACGTCAAGGAATGTATCATTATTAATTGGTTGAACAATAAAATTTGAAATCTTCGCATATTCCGTGCGATTTTGTCCATCTACAGAATAAACGGTTGCACTACCTTCTTGTAGTTCTACTTCATATTGCTTATCATCTGCAGAAAACTGCGTTAAATTCTCATTCATGGCTCTTTCTGCAGCAAGCTTAAAGGAATAGCTTAGTTTTGTATCTTTACCAAATACATCAAATATTTTAGTGGAAGCAACTGCAATATCTTCTTGCGTGCTTAAGCCTGTTTGTTTTGCATTTCCTGTAATAATATAGGTTATATCATTAACAATAAAAGATTTCTCTTTATTCGCAATTGCAGAATTAAAAGCATCTTCAACACCAGCCGAAAGTGTAACACCTTCTTCCAAAGTTATGATAGTATTTCCTTTGATTGTTGTAGCTGACGCTAATTTGTTAAGAATAGAGATACGATAAAACTTCTCTCCCTCTTGAGTTAAAGCATAAGTTTGCCCACCTGCTGTAAATTCAGTTTTACCATTGTTGGAGGCAAGAATCATCTCAGCACGTGCTGCAGATGGAAAGTCTTTACCTTCTTCTATAGTATATCTAAATTCTTTGCTTGTAGATACACTGGCATAAGGCTTTGACATGGTATCATATCCAAAGAATACTTGACTTTCTCCATAGGGACCAACTAGGCCACCTACAAAAGAGAATAAAAACATTGCAACGATGATAACGGCACCAACAATTGCTAGTTTATTTCGAATGAATCGCTTAAAAACAAGCATAGATGGACTTAGAACTCGTACACGCTGTTCATTGTCCAAGGACATTGTTTTAACGTTTGAATTATCATTTTTATTATTTTCCATTGGTTCCTCCCCCATCAGCTAATTCGAACACGTGGGTCAACGACCGCATATAGAATGTCTGAAATTAAGTTTCCTAATAATGTTAAGACTGCCATAAACGCTAGATAAAACATTGAAAATGGTATATCGCCTTGTGTCATGGCCTGATATGAGGTATAACCAATACCTGGTATCTGGAATAAAGTTTCCGTAATTAATGCTCCTGAGAATAACCCAGGTAAAGAACCACCGAGGATGGTTACTAATGGAATTAATGTATTACGAAATGCATGATGATTAATTACTTTACCTTCAGATAAGCCCTTCGCTCTTGCAGTACGAATAAAGTCAGCATTCAATACTTCCAGCATGTTTGTTCTGGTATAACGCATTAAGCTACCAATACTAATGATAACTAGGGTTAAAACAGGTAAAGCATAATGGGCTGCAATATCCCAAAATCTATCCCAAGCACCAAGCTGGTCATGGAAACGTCCAACTTTACCATATAAATCAAACCAACCAAGTTTGATAGAAAAGATTAATTTCAAAATAGTTGCAAAGAAGAAAGTTGGCAAAGAAATACCTATCAGTGCAACAACAGTTACAGCATAATCTGTCTTCGAATATTGCTTTTTAGCACTGAGAATACCCAGTGGAATTGCAATAAGAACTTGTAGAACTAAAGAGATTGCTCCAAGCCAGAAGGAATCCCAAATCACTCGTGTAAATACCTTAGTTACTGGTACATTAAAGCTCATGGAATCTCCAAAATCTCCACGAATTGCCCGTGATAACCAGCCAAAGAAACCTTCCACAATACCTTTATCTAGTCCATAAACAGAGTTTAACTGTGCCAGCCACTCTTCATAACTTTTGGAACCAGGTAATGAGGATCGTTGTCGTGCCATGTTTTCAGTAAATGAAGTCGGGATACAACGAAAAATCGTATATATGATTAACGAAACAAAGAATAAAATAACCACACTGGTTAATATTCTCTTCAGAATATATTTCCACATAAAAAAACCTCTCACTATCTACTTTTGTTGTAACCTTAACCATAAGTTAACAAATAATCCAATATAAAGACAAAGGCAAAACCAACGACAAACGTTTCGAGCTCGAAACGTTTGTCGTTGCCAGACCTGTGTCTATAATTCTTAATCTAATTATTTCATCTTAAGTTTTTCGATTTCAGCGTACCAGCTCCAGTAAGTTGTAATATCTGGAGTTACAGTTGAAACATCAACTCTTTCATCACTGATGATGATACAGTTTTGTCTCTGATAGATTGGAACTTCTACAGCCCAATCGATGATTACATCAAGAGCAGTTTTATAAGTTGCCTTTCTATATGCCTGGTCATCACTCTTTCTTGCATCTACAATTAACTTATCTAAAGTAGCATCTGCAATGTGGTAATGGTTGGAGTTTGAACCACCTTTACCAATAATACTTGTGCTATGGTATACCTGATACATATCAGGATCGATTGTAGCCTGCCATGCAGCACACCATAATTCTTGAGTTCCAGCATCAAGAATATCCCACATCTGACTGGAATCAGCTGGGTCATTAATTGATAATGTAATACCGATTTTTGCTAATTCTTCTTTTAATTTTGTTAAGATAGCGAAGGATGGGTGGTCACCAGAACCATTACCACCGATTAATACTTCATACTCTAATTTAGCACCTTCAGGAGCTGCTGTGAACTTGCCAGAAGCATCATCAAAAGTATAGCCTGCAGCTTTTAAATATTCAACTGCTGCATTAAGAGCCACTACATACTTATCATCAGCTGTCATACCAGCTGTATAAAGCTCACTGCCATCTACACCAGCAGAGAAAGCAACTCTGTAACCTTCATCGGACTTCTGTGGAGCTGCCCAAGAAGTATTAGAGATTGGGTAGTTGATAACAGATGCCACATCACCATAATAGGAATCAATTGCTACATCACGGTAAACAGCGATTAAAGTTGCAAATGCTCTTCTTAAATTCTTAGAAGCGTCAGAAGCTGGTTCTCCACCAACATTCATGGTATCAGCGTTCATACCAATATAACCATAACCTCTATTATCTACAGTACTTGTAAAGATCTTATCACCACTTAACTCACCATTAGAGTTATAGCTCTTAATTTCATCAAAAGCTGCTACAGAACCAGATGGATTGGTAACATCGATGGTACCTGTACCAACACCGCTGATCATATCTGCATCAACAGTTTCTTTGTATTGAACGTATTTAGTTAATGGTGCACCTAATACATAATTTTCATTTGCTTCTAAGTATACCACTTTGTTTTCATATTTTACAAACTTATATGGACCAGCTCCTAAAGGAACAGTAGTTTTAGCTTTTACAGCTGATAAATCGCCTCTAGTGAAACCAAATTGATTGTTATCATAGTTGTAAGCAGCTTCATCACCATAATAATGTAATGGTGCTAAGCTAATACCAAATAATGTGTATACAGCTGTTGCATCGTAACCTTTAACTTTAATTTCAACTTCAGTCTGGCTAAGTTTCTTAATACCAGTGATATTAGGAACTTCTTCACCACCAGCAGCTAACTTATCAGCTAAGATAGCATCGCTTACGATAGAAGTTACAGCTGATAAATAATAGTTCTCATCACCAGCATAACCAGCACCTAAAGCTTTGTAATCTGCTCCGTATTGAGCAATAATATCAGCAAGAACAGTTGCTTCATCAGCTACAGCAGAAGCATCATAAGCTTCATCAAGGTTATAGAAGAATGCAAACAAGTCTTTTGCTACTGGATACTCATCGGTATACTTCTTATAAGAGTCATTACCATAAAGAGTTTTTACCCAGTCAAGTTCGCTTGTTAAAGTAGGAACAATAATTGTATCAATGATTGTCTGCTTAGCTTTATCACTTAAATTAGCTAAACCTGCATCGATTTCGTCTTGAGATACAACTGTTGTTTCTGCATTGGTATTGTTCTTGCGATAGTTTTGTAAACCAATGATAGGAACAGCGCTTAAAGTTGAACTACCATCATAGCTATTATCAGCAAGTACATAGTAAGAGAAGATAATATCATCTGCATCTGCTACATGGCCATCACTAAACTTAATATCATCTCTGATTTTCACATAATATGTTGTAAGATCTGCAGCTTCATCATAATTAATTGTGATGTTGCTAATACCCTTATAAGTATAATCAGTTCCGTTATATGGAACTACCTCTCCCTCGATGGCATTAAGGATTAAACCACCACTTCTATCTGTAGTTAATAAACCAATATTTGTCAATGTTACAATTTCTTGATCCATAGCAGTATCAGCGAAGAATGTACTGAATTTCTCGCTAAAAGGTTGAATACCAACAACCAATGGAGTTGTATTCTCTGGCTCTTGTGTAGGCGCCTCCGTTGCAGCTGCTTGAGTTGGAGCCGTAGTTGGATCTGTTTCTGTTTTGCTTTCTTTCTTACTGCATGCAGCTAACGATGCACACATAGATAAAGTAAGAACTAAAGCCAACGCTTTTTTGAACTTAATTTTTCTCATTGCTTTCTCCTTTTCTCTTTTTTATTTCTTTTATTGTCCGAAGTCTCTACAAATAAATAAAATACTACCACAAACAAACACATTTGTCAATATTCACAACAGAATTGGGATATTTTAGTTAAAATTTGTGAAATATTAGTAATATTGCATAAATATTCACTGTATTAAATTAATAGACTCCTTCTATTCCTCTTCTATTACTTGAATCTTAGCCTGTATTCTTAAAACGAGAAAAGATAAAATAAGTATAATTATCACACCAACAAAGAAAGCAAAGTCAAGTGAAATCTCGCTTTTTTTATCTAAATTTCGTATTAAAAATATACCCTCTCCAATTGCTGTAGTAATCGCCATAACAGTTAAAGACAAAGTACTCTTTTTAATTCTAACACTAGAACGCTCATATTCAAGAACAGTCATTCGTTCTTTCAATGAGAGCAACTTTACACTACCCATAATTCCATAATAAATAGGAAGAAACATTATTACATAAGGAAGTATTACATAAATCAAACGACTACCCTGATTATTTAAAAAACCTAATCCTAGAAAAATACCCGCAATCAACAGTATGCATAGAATACTCAACCATTTTAGCGGTTTAATCTCAGTATCCTTCTTCACTAGAACATAATACTTACCTACATATTTAAGTTCCTTTTTAAACTTTGTGTGCTTTTGTCCTGGCAACTGGGTCTCATGAACCTCATAATCAGAACGATATTTGTGCTTGTTGCTCATTTCATATTCACCTCTTCATTTGATAACAGATCTTCGTCCTCACTCCTCCTTAGTATTTGTAAAACATATTATCCATATCAGCATAATATGAGATATAATGTAATACAATATAATGCCTTTGTCAACACTTTTTCTCTAAACAGGATAATTTATCCAATTATAGAGAAAAAAGCGATGTAGGGGGTCACCCACAACGCTTTTGTTGTGGTAATGATAAACCCAAATCCCTAATTTGTCAACCCATAATTGTATGATTAGGGGGAAAAATTTATCTATTTACCTTATGAGTTCTTCGATCTGTTCTACTTCTTTTAAAAATACTGCTATCTTGCCAAGTGGTGCTTCCACGGTAAGTGTTTGCCCACCTTGATAAACTTCCTTCGTATATAAGTCAACCCAGTTCACTCCCTTCGGCAAGTAAACCTGGCGACTACGTTGCTTAAACTCCATCACCGGTGCAACTAAGATATCCGAACCAAACATATATTGAGACGTAAGTTCCCAACAGATACTTTCTTGTGGAAATTCATAAAACATCGTACGCATCACCGGACTTCCAATTTCATGAGCCTCTTTCATCAAGCTTCGTATATAAGGACGTAACTGTTCTCTTAGTAACATATAGAACTTCATAATTTCATAATTGTCCTCTCCAAAGCTCCAAACCTCATTATCCTGACCAGAAGAAAATTGACGTACACCATTGCGGAATTCTTCTTGTAACGGATAGAAGGGCTGACGCTCACCATGCAAGCGCATGACCGGGCAGAAGGTTGCCCATTCAAACCAACGAATGAGTAATTCTCTAAATTCATCGCTCTTCGTATCTCCTCCGATAAAACCTCCGATATCAGTGGTCCACCATGGAATACCGGCTAATCCTACATTAAGACCTGCCTGAAGCTGTTCTTGCAGAGCCCGGAAGGTAGAACTAATATCCCCTGACCAGACCAAAGCTCCATATCGCTGGCTACCTGCCCAAGCACAACGAACCAGGTTCATTACATTCTCGTCACCACATGCTTTCATTCCATCATAGAAGGCCTTGGAATAACACTTCGGATAAACATTCGTCACCTGTTTTGCTGGTCCGATCTGATAACGATAAAGATCAAAGTCATAGATACCAAACTCAGGCTCTGCTTCATCTAGCCAGAATAGTTTTACACCCTTATTATAGTAGTTTTCTTTGCAACGTTCCCATACAAATTGCTGTGCTTTTTCATTGGTAGCATCAAAGAATGCAGTCTCTCCCATCCAGTTCATATTAATTCCTAGTCCACGATCAAACTGTATAAGAAGCCCTTCTTCCTCCATTGTACCGCGATTGATGGATGAAGAATCGATCGTAGGCCAAACAGATACCATTAGCTCAACGCCCAGGCTCTTCAGTTCCTGAATCATTGCCTCTGGATCTGGCCAGTCGATTGGATCAAACCTAAAGTCACCTTGCTTCGTCCAGTGAAAGAAGTCAATGACTACCACATCCATTGGAAGTCCTCTTTTCTTATGTTCTCTTACCACAGTAAGTAGTTCTTCTTGGTTACGATAGCGCAACTTGCATTGCCAAAAACCCATACCATGTTCTGGCATCATCGGTACCTTACCAGTGACAGCTGCATACTGACTTACAATCTGTGCTGGTGTCTCTCCAGAAGTAATCCAGTAGTCCATCTGCTTTGTACTTTCCGCCGTCCACTCAGTCTTATTCACGCCAAATGCTGCCTGACCAATCGCAGGATTATTCCATAGGAATCCATAACCACGGCTAGAAACTAAGAATGGTATGCTCGCCTGAGTATTTCGATGAGCTAGTTCTAAGATAGCCCCCTTTTTATCTAGATTCATCTCTTGGTATTGTCCCATACCAAAGATTTTCTCATTATTATATGCTTCAAATCGTACAGTTAGGCTATAATCATTCGTTCCTAGGATCGGTTTTAACTCTCTTGCCGAATAATTTAGTGGAGCGCAATAACGATCGATCCGGTTACGGTTTCTCCAATATTCTGATAATAATTCATTTCCCTTTGCATCGAAAAAACTAAGCCAACCTTCAGGATTAAACCTTGCAATCAAGTTACCATTTTGAATGCTGGCAACCATGGCTTTTTGCTCATGTTCCTTCTCGTTTACTCCTTCATACCAAGGTTCTAATAAGCTTATCTCTTCTATAACAATCTTAACCTTTGTTGCTTTCACTTTCTCCTCTAAGGCCCAATCCTGCGCTTCCATCTTTGTCTGTTTTGTCATACGTACACGTAAAGAATTCTCTCCCCATGCTTCCACCCAGATTGTTGTCCCATTTGACTTAGCAATTAATCGATTTCCATCCTCTTGATATCTCATGTAATAACCATGCCTTTCCGTAACCTGCATACTTTGGACCGCAGGCACAAATTTACGTGTGAAAATTGTGAGCTTGTCCCACTTTGGAGACACTTTTGTACATACCCACAAATAAAAACCCTCAATACAAAAGTGTGATTTATTGTTATTGTATCACACTTTCGTATTGAGGAATATGATATATCTATTGAATTATAAGCGTATTAATCAATGATAAAACTATCTACACTGTTCTTTAACTCTTTAGCAGAGCTAATAAGTTGGTTCGCCATATCATTTAAGTTGGACACTTCAAGGAATTGCTGGCTGGCATTTTCACTTAGTATACTAGAAGCAGCAGCTGTTTGCTCTGAAATTGCAGAGATGTCTCGAATGGAATCCAAGGTGACACTTCTGGTTTCTTCCATTGCTAATAAACTGGAGATAATGGATCCTAGTTGCTTATTCAGATGCTGCATCTGTTCATTCATAATCTCAAAGGTTTCTTCTGTAGCAGTAACTATGGATTGCTGTTCTAATACAATCGTCTCAGCACGCTTAGCCACCTGAGTCGTCTGCTTGGTCTCCTCTACGATATCAAGAATGATTGCATCGATCTTCTTAGCTGATAGCATGGTTTGCTCTGCCAATTTACGAATCTCTTGAGCTACTACGCCAAATCCTCTGCCTGCTTCTCCTGCACGTGCAACTTCAATCGAAGCATTCAAGGATAATAGATTTGTCTGTTCGGAAATCTCATTGATTACGTTAACAATACCACCGATTAATCTTGTTTTTTCTTCCAAAGCAACAACCTTTTGCATAAACTCTTCTGTGGTTTGCGTTGTAGCTTTTGTTTTTTCATGGATAGATAACAAATGAGAATTCCCTAAGCTTACCGTATCATTGGTCTTGCTTGCAATGTCTCGAATGATTGTCGCATCATTTTGAACATATTGAATCTTAGAAGACAAGGTCTCCATCTGCTCTGTACTCTTAACCGAGTCCTCAGCCTGAGCCACGATACCAGTTTCAATTTCTGCAGTAGCTGTCTTAATACTCTGTGCAGAATCAATAAATGTGGTTGAAGCCTTGGATACAGTATCGGCTACTCCAGTCAATTGATTGGCAGTATCTGAAATCTTAATAATTAAAGACTTCGTATGTTTTATCATCTGATTCAACTCATAACTTAAATGACCTAACTCATCTTTTCTCTTAGTAGTAAATGTTACAGTCATATCCCCCTTGGAAGCGCGTTGAATATTAACCAAAAGACGTTTAATACCATTTC
>JAEYWQ010000307.1 GCA_023428885.1 Bacillota bacterium | reverse complement strand
TCAGAAGAAGCGTTTGTGAAGATGATGAATGAAGAAGCAGCAACCTTAGGGGCTACGGGAACACACTTTACCAATTCTCATGGCTTACATGACCCAAATCATTATACCACTGCATATGACATGTATCTGATCTTTAAAGCGTGTTTGGAATA
Source organism: Bacillota bacterium (assembly GCA_023428885.1). Classification (GTDB taxonomy): domain Bacteria; phylum Bacillota; class Clostridia; order Lachnospirales; family Lachnospiraceae; genus Lachnoclostridium. The sequence continues at coordinate 12,833 of JAEYWQ010000307.1, read as the reverse complement.
TGATGAATTTCTCCCTATCATCCAACAGACAACATACCAAGCTAATATAACCGATAGCAATGGCAACATCAAGACTGTACCATATGAGTCTACTAATATGTTTTTACTTGGTACCATGGCTACGCCAGAGGGTGTAACAGTGTTTGGTGGCAAGACAGGTAGTACATCCGACGCAGGCGATTGTCTTATCCTTTACAGTAAATCCAAGGAAGGCGATGGCTATATAAGCGCTGTTTTTAAAGCGAATGGTAAAAAAAGCCTGTACGATCAACAAGCATTCTTACTTCAAATGGAATGATTCGAATTACTATTCGATATAAATACACATTACATGACAATAGTCAGAAAATTAACGCATCAATTTTAAATTAATACTTCAAACTTGGGATTGTTTTTTAATAGTAAGTATATTATAATGGAAATATCTTAGATATATGTTATTATTTTTCCATATCATAAGGAGGAGATTGCGATGATACAGATTATTGCAGGTGAAAAAGGTAAAGGTAAGACGAAGATTCTGATTGACAAAGTAAATGCTGATGTTAATGTAGTAAAAGGAAATATTGTTTACCTAGACAAGTGTAATCAAAACATGTACGAGCTGAATAATAAGATACGTTTAGTTAATGTTAGAGATTATTGCGTGGAAACTCCCAAAGAATTTATAGGTTTTATATGTGGCCTTATTGCTGGCAATCACGATTTGGAAAAAGTGTATTTAGATAGTTTTTTAAAGATAGCATGTAAATCCCACGAAGAAGTTAGTAATGTAATTGAGAAGATCGACATGATATCGACAAAGTACAATGTGGACTTTGTAATAAGTTTATCAATGTCAGAAAAAGAATTACCTGAATCTGTTAAGAAATTTGTAGTCGTTTCCTTATAATGAATAATACAAGAAGGATTCATCTTCTTCTTATCAACTATAATAAAGTAAAAAAGGGATGTTAGCAATCAAGCAACATCCCTTTTTTGTTAGGAAATTCTTTCATGAAATCTCTTATTCATCTTCGTTAACTTTGCCAAAGAAGGTAAGAGAATACAGACCGCAAAGTCCGATAATATCATAGATTATTCTCGAAGCGATCGTAAGGTCTCCAAACAAATAACGAACAAGATCAAAGCCAAAGAATCCAACTAAACCCCAATTAATTGCACCGATGATTACTAATAATAAAGCAATCGTATTAATTACTTTCATATTTTTACCTCCTAATTCTAATCGGTTAATGGTAGTTTGCTCCATTCTTAAATTTCTATACAAATTTAAAAATAGTATTTCAAAAGCTAGACAAATTTAGTATAATTATTGATAAGTTAAAGTAACGAAACAGTACTCTAACATCAAGTTGATTATGACAATAAAGAGATACAAAGTAATGTAGTAGGAAAGGTTATTTATGCAAAAAAATAATAAAGTTCAACGTGTACCTAGACGATTAAATATTAATATAGGAGTTATTATTTTTATTATTATCTTACTATATACAATATTGAATATATATTTATACATATCCAAACCTCAGATATCCATCTTTGAAGTAGCAGAGCAGAGTTTAGCTTCAGATAATGAAGTCACTGGTATCATAACGAGAGAAGAGACAGTTGTCAGCTCTACTATGTCAGGATATATCAATTACTATTTTCGAGATGGGGCCAAAGTAGCAAAGAATGCTACTGTTTACTCTGTGGATGAAAGTAAGCAGATTTATGAGAAGTTAGCTGATCATAGTGAAGGCATCCCTATGACAGAAAATGATATTAACAATATTAAGAATACAATCTTGAAATATAAGAAAAGATATTCCAATGATAATTTCTCAATGATTTATGACTTTAAGGATGATGTTACAGCTAAAATCCGTGAAATCATGGATGAGAATCTCTTGGATAATATGCAAAAGATCGTGAATGAAACTGGGATTGCTGCTAGGTTTAATATTGTAAAGACAAATCAGACAGGTGTTATTTCGTATTATTCTGATAATTATGATGGATTAAAAGAGAATGGAATTACTAAAAATATCTTTGACCAAAATAATTATGTTCGTACTGTATTAAGATCGAGTGAAATTGTAGAAGCGAATCAACCGGTATATAAGTTGATAACTAGTGATACTTGGGCAATTACTGCACCGATTGATGCAGAGATGGCAGACAAGTTGAAAGAGAAGGAAAGTATTAGTTTTACTTTTTTATTGGATAACATCAGCACAAGAGCACCATTTTCGTTATATCAGAATGGAAATGACTGGTTTATGAAAATTACCTTAGATAAGTATGTGGTAAACTATTCAAGAGAGCGATTTCTTAAGTTAGAATTGAATTTAACAAATGAGAGTGGACTTAAGATACCACAGACTGCAATTGTAGAGAAGGAATTTTACTTAATACCTAATGATTATTTTATCGAAGGTGGTAATTCCCAAGAACAAGGCCTGATGGTGGAGCGATTTGATGAAAGCAAAAGTGAAATAAGACCGACCTTTACAGCCTGTGAGGTTTATTATAAGGATGATACCTACTCTTATGTAGATATGGACACCTTTGAATTTAATAATTTTATTGTGAATATTAAAACAAATGATCGCTTTCCTATTAGTATGGTAGGTACTCTGAAAGGTGTCTATAATGTCAATAAAGGATATGCAGTATTTCGAAGAATTGAAGTAATAGAAGAGAACAAAGAATATGCTATAGTAAAGAGAGGCACTCAACAAGGAATTTCTTTGTATGATCATATTGCCTTGAATGCGTCTTTGGCTTCAGAATCATCCGTTATTTATTAAAAGGAGATAATTATGATAAAGCATAATATAGATGCAGTAAATGAAAGAATAGAAGCAGCCTGTAAGCGTAGCAATCGCATGCCTTCGGAGATCACTTTAATTGCGGTGAGCAAAACAAAACCATTAGAGCTACTACAAGAAGCATATGATGCTGGTGCTCGTCATTTTGGAGAGAATAAAGTACAAGAATTATGCGATAAAGTGGGGTTATTACCAAGTAGCATTCATTGGCATATGATTGGTCATCTACAACGCAATAAGGTAAAGTATATTGTAGATAACGTAACCCTCATTCATTCGGTGGATTCATATCGCCTTGCTGAGCAAATTGATCTGGAGGCTAAGAAAAAAGGCGTTCAGGTCGATATACTAATTGAAGTTAATATTGCTAAAGAAGAATCCAAATTCGGTGTAATTGCTGAGGAAGTATTACCACTGATTCAAGAGATTTCAAACTTAAGCTCAGTTCATGTCAAAGGCTTAATGACGGTGGCACCTTATACCGAAAAAGCTGAGGAAAATCGTCCCTTTTTTCAAAAAATGCACCAATTATATGTTGACATCAAACAAAAAAACATTGATAATGTAAGTATGGAAGTCCTGTCAATGGGTATGACAGGCGATTATGAGATAGCAATTGAAGAAGGTGCAACTATGATTCGAGTTGGGACAGGAATCTTTGGAGAACGCGATTATAGCTTAATATAAACTCAATAGATGGGAGATGTGCTATGGCGAATTTATTTAAAAACATTTTGGATAGCTTAAAATTATCTGATGAAGATGATGGCGATGATTACGATGATTACGTCAGTGAACTAGAAGAAAAAGAACGCAAAAAGAACGAGCGATTGGAACAAAAGCAAGCTCTGAAACAAGAAAAGAAGTCTTTTACAAGTTCTAAAACGATTAACGAGGATAGTCAATTGAGGAGCGTATCAAGTACTTCTCCTATGAGCACTTTTTCTGACGTTAGAAAAGACCGTCCACAACGAGTGGAGAGAAGTATACCAAGTACTTCAAGCAGCAATGTTAGCAAGGTAGTTCCGATTCGCAATACACAAAAAAGCTTAGAAGTATGCATAATGAAGCCTACTAGCTTTGAGGATTCACAAGACATATGTGATATGCTTTTATCTGGTCGTGCTGCTGTTATTAATTTAGAAGGCTTTGATGTAGATATTGCACAACGTGTTATGGATTTTGTATCAGGTTCTGTTTATGCGATGAATGGAAAATTACATCAGATTTCCAGTTACATATTTATCATATCTCCTGATACGGTAGATATCTCTGGTGATTATCTTGATTTGATTCGTCAGAACGGCTTTGAGGTACCAACATTAAGTAAGGACTTTTAATTTATGACACTTGTTTTACTAAAATCAATATCAATATTTATAACAATATTAGAAGTGGTATTACTCGTATATATTTTTCTTAGTATGTTTCATATTGGCTTTTTGAAAAAACCGATATACATCTTACTAGAGCCGATATTAATACCTATACAAAAGTTAATGAGACATTCTGTTTTTCATACACCGATATCAGATATCTCACCGATTATGGCATTTCTAATCTTGTCATATATTGAACAGATGTTAATTTAATGCCAAAGGACAAACCACATGAAGCTAGAAAAAGAAGAGGTTATTCTTTGTAGACGTTTTATCGAAGGGGCAAAGAGTGCCTATCATAAGGGTATTTGCATATATACTGATTTCTTGAATCTCAATGAAATCAGTATATTTCATAGTATGGTCAAAGAACTTCCACCGATTCCATATTCCATGTATGGTGGTTTCGAGGGAGCTGAACGAGTTAAGATTTGCTTTTACGGTAATTTAGAATCAAGAGCAGTTGATATCACAGGAGAGAAGGAAGCGGACCATTCGAATTTTCCGATTGTATGCTTACACATCAAGCCTACGAATGAGAAGTTTGCACAAGAATTGGACCACAGAGATTATCTTGGGGCAATTATGAACCTTGGAACTAATCGGAATAAGATTGGGGATATTGTAATCAAAGGAAAAGAAGCATATTGTTATTGTGACAATATGATTAGCGAATATATCATCATGAACCTTGAGCGTATTCGTCATACGAATGTGAGTGTTGAACTTACTAAGGAGAATGCAACGGTTGAACAAAATTATAAAGAAGTCACAGGCAGTGTATCTTCCTTTCGGCTGGATGCAATGATTGCATTGGCTTTTCACACCTCCAGAAGTAGTATCATAGGCTTAATTGAAGGTGAGAAAGTCTATGTGAATTCAAGAATCGTGACTTCCAATAGTCATGTGTTAAAAGAAGGAGATATCGTCTCCGTACGAGGTTTTGGTAAATTTCGTTTCTTATCACAAGGTAATATAACGAAAAAAGGACGAATTTATGCTAATCTTTTAATTTACGCTTAGGAGGAAACAAATATGATTACACCAATAGAGATACAGAGTAAAACCTTTAAATCAGGCGGGTTAGGTTATGACAAAAAAGATGTAGATGGTTTTTTTCGCGAAGTTTTAAGAAGTTATGAACAAATCTATCGTGAGAATATGGAATTAAACGATAAGGTTGCAGTGTTAACAGAAGGTATCCAATATTATAAGACGATTGAAAAGACCTTACAGAAGGCCTTAGTGTTAGCAGAGAAGACAGCAGAGGACACCAAAGCAGCAGCTTTAGAGAAGGCAAAAGCAATTGAGAAGGAAGCAAATACACGATCCCAATTAATCGTTGCTGATGCGAAGAATGAATTGGAGCACATTCATAACCAGACCATTCAATTAATTCAGCAATATGAAAAGTATAAACAGCAATTTAAACACTTGGCCCTTGCTCAGATGGAATTAATCGAAAGTGAGTGTTTTGATATTAACGTTGCACGTTTGGATGCTTTTATTGATAGTAAACAAGATAGGGTTAGAGAAACAGGTTCACAAGAACAGCCAATACAGCAGGCAGGGCAAAAACAAGTAGAAAAACGACATGTAGATCAAAGAAATGTAGGACAAAGACAGTCAGAGCAAAGACAGACTGAGCAGAGACAGTCAGAACAAAGGCAGGCTAAGTATAGACAGACAGGTCAAAGTCAAGTACCTCCGAGTCAATCATTGCAAAAACTAGAAAAACGATATGCAAAACAAGAAAAGTATCCTCTTGATATGGAACCATCATTCTTTGATGCACTTGAACAAGTTGGTGCAACGAAAGAAGATATGGATACATCCTATCCTAATATCAATCGTTACACGAATCAAGATGAGGACGATTATCCATATGAGCAGAGTGAAATCGAGAATCAAGATGAATTTTCCTTTATCAATCTAGTGGACGAAGAGGATTAATGATTGTAAGCTGATAATTAGGAATTCACATAAGGAGACTACATCAATGTCAGAGTTATCAAACAGAGTACCAGTGAAATATAATGAATTACCTTGTTATGATATCCTATTAGAAAAGGATTTTAACTTCATTCGTTCAGAAATTGCAAAACATAAACTGGATGGACGTAAAATAGCAATTGTTACAGATTCTAATGTTGGTATCCGTCATGCCCAAGATCTCATCGATGTTATGAGTAAAGTTACGGATCAGGTATATCTATATACCTTCCCAGCTGGAGAAGCTAGTAAGAATTTATCCACTGTACAAGATCTCTATGAATTTCTGATTCAACATTCGTTCGATCGTAATGATGTACTTATGGCCCTTGGTGGCGGTGTTGTTGGTGACTTAACTGGTTTTGCTGCAGCCACCTATCTTCGTGGTATTCGTTTCTTTCAGGTTCCTAGCTCTTTACTTTCTATGGTGGATTCTTCCATCGGTGGTAAAACCGGTGTTGATTTTAACGCTTATAAGAATATGGTAGGAGCTTTCTATATGCCTTCTGGTGTATACATGAATCTTTCCACCTTGCTTTCCTTACCACAAAAAGAATATATCTCAGGTATGGGTGAAGTAATTAAACATGGGTTAATTAAAGACGCTAATTATTATGCTTCCTTAAAACAGAATGCCAGTGCAATATGTAACAAGGATTTGGAATTTGTGTTACCTATGGTTTTACGAAGCTGTGAGATTAAGCGAGAAGTTGTGGAAAAAGATCCAAAGGAGCAAGGAGAGAGAGCCTTACTTAACTTTGGACATAGTATTGGACATGCAGTGGAGAAATTGATGAATTTTGAGTTATTGCATGGTGAATGTGTGGCTATTGGAATGGTTGCAGCCTCTTATATCTCCATGGAACGTCAAATGATTTCTGAAGCTGAGTTTGAGGATATCAAACAAACCATCGCAAGTTTTGGATTACCAGTATCTATGACTGGATTAAACATAAGTGATGTTTTGGCAGCAATGGGTAAGGATAAGAAAGTAGATGGGAATAAGATTAAATTCATCCTCTTATCTACTGTAGGAAATGCTGTAATTGACACTACAGTATCTGTAGAAGAAATGACAAGAGCAATTAAATATATTGGTGGATCAGAAAGGTAAACATATGAAACGTTTAAAGTACCTATTTTTGTTCTTTATTTTATTAGGTTTGGATCAAGGAACAAAATACTTAGCAAGAGCTGAATTGATGGAAGGATCTTCCTTACCCATCATCCCTAAGGTTCTAAAATTATTTTATGTGGAGAATTATGGCGCAGCCTGGGGATTGTTTTCTGGACGTGCTAGCCTTCTTTCCTTTATTACTTTGGTTTCCGTCATTGCCCTGATTTATTGCTTTTTTAAGATCCCATCTGAAACGAAGTATACACCACTAAGAGTGATTATCGTTGGTATTGCAGCTGGTGCAATTGGAAATAATTTATTAGATCGAATCATTCATGGGTATGTCATTGATTTTATTTACTTTGAATTAATTGATTTCCCAGTATTTAATGTTGCTGATATGTATATCGTAATTGGGACTGCCCTCTTTGTTCTCTTAATTCTGTTGAAGTACAAAGAAGAAGACTTTGAGTTTATGAAAAGAAAAAAGGTGGAAACTATGCAAGCTCATAAGCAAGAGGATAGTGTAGACCAAGAGGAAAGAATAGATCAGTAATCAAAAGATGGAGAAAGAGGTTTTATGGATAAGCAAGAAAAAAGCTATTTGGTAGAAGCAGATTGTGCTGGAATACGTATCGATAGCTTTCTGGCTGAAATTGAGGAAGAACTTTCACGTTCTTACCTTAAAAAATTAATACAAGATTCCTTAGTAGCAGTCAATGGAAAAGTTGTTAAGGCTAATTATAAGATTCAGCAAGGGGATTACATTACCTATACAGTACCTGAACCAGTTGAGTTGAATATAGAAGCTCAAAACATTCCATTGGATATCCTATATGAGGATTTAGATATTATTGTTGTCAACAAACCCAAGGGGATGGTGGTACATCCTGCTGCAGGCCACTATAACGGTACTTTAGTGAATGGGTTACTCTATCACTGTAAGGATAGTTTATCAGGGATTAACGGAGTTTTACGGCCTGGAATTGTTCATCGTATCGATATGAATACGACAGGTGTTCTGGTGATCTGTAAGAATGATAATGCTCACCAGTTTATCGCAGAACAATTAAAAGTTCATTCCATTACCCGAAAATACAATGCAATCTGCCATCTAGCCTTTAAAGAAGCAGAAGGTATGGTAGATGCACCGATCGGGCGTCATCCAATCGATCGCAAGAAGATGGCAATCAATCATAAGAATGGAAAACGAGCAGTGACACACTATAGAGTCCTTGAGAATTTTGGATCTAACTATGCACATATTGAATGCTCTCTAGAAACAGGAAGAACTCATCAGATTCGTGTGCATATGGCTAGTATTCATCATCCTTTGCTAGGTGATGATATCTACGGAAAAAACAAAGAGATATTTCAATTAGAAGGGCAAACACTACATGCCAGAGTCCTTGGATTTATTCACCCTACGACGAAGGAGTATGTAGAATTTGAGGCTCCGTTACCAGAATATTTTGAAACTTTGATGAATAAATTGAGGTGCAAATCGTGAAAAGAAATGCGATCAATCATTTAATTGCATGGAAAGAAAGAAAAGAGAGAAAACCACTATGGTTGACTGGAATCAAAAATGTTGGTAAAACATATCTGTCTCTGGAATTTGCTAAAGCTTTCTATGATGGGAATCTTTATGTTAACTTTGAGACCAACGCAGCGGTTCGACAATTGATTTCACTTGCAGTATCATCAGCAAGTAATGAGGACAACTTGATTGAACTCTTGTGCAAGCATTTTCAGATTCCAATAGAACTCGTAGGTAATCTTTTAATTATCTTAGATGAGATTGGAGAATGCCCTGAGGCTATTACAGCCTTAGAAGAATTGATTATGGCTGGTAGCAACGTTTCCATTCTTGTAATAAGTAGCACGGAGAAAGCTCATAATTTGGCTTTATTTGAGTCATTTACCATGTATCCAATGGAATTTGATGAGTTTTTAGTAGCTCTTGGTCATGAATGGTATGCTGAGGTCATTAAAGGACATTATCAGACGAGTCGTAAGGTTCCAGAGATTGTTCATAAGGAGTTACTATCTTCCTTTGAGGATTATCTCCTGGTAGGAGGGATGCCTGCTGCTGTGAATGATTTTATTACCATGGAAGGAACTCAGAATGTATCAGAGATCCATCAGCAGATCTTTCAAAACCTTCTTACATCTTCTATGAATCATCATGACGAGAGCGAAGCATTAAAGATTTCTCAAGTATTAAATATTATGACAGAGCAATTAATGAAGGATAATAAGAAATTCCAATATCGCCTTATCCGTAAAGGGGCTACTTATGGCTTATTCAAGGATGCAATTGAGTCATTGGCTTCGACTTCTTGTGTATATAAATGTTCTAAGAATACATATGAAGAATATCCAAATAAAAAAGACAAGAAGTCCAGTGATGAATCCTTGCAATTCAAATTATATCTACCTGACGTTGGCATCCTGAATACATTACTTCATAAAAATGATACCTTCCTGGGTCATACAGAAACAACATTTACGAAGACACTAATAGAAAACTACATGATGCAAAGTCTCACTGCTCGCGGCTACAATCCATGTTTTTGGGAGTCTCAATCATTAGCAAAGATTGACTTTGTTATTGAGACGAAAGATGGGATCGTGCCAATTGAAGCAAAGGCGGATGAGACGGCACGGTCCAAAAGTATCGGTGTATTTAAAGCAACTCATAATACACCATATTCCATACGGGTATCCAGTAAGAATTTTGAATTTTCCAATCAAGTTAAAAATATTCCGTTTTATGCAGTCTTTTGTTTGAATTAAAAGAAGCAAGAATGAACTCTTATAAGTAAACATAACTTACTACATAAGTAGAACGTTGTGTTTACTTGTTTTTTTAGGAATTGTAAGCTAGGAAAGATCAAAGGTCCGAGCGGTACATGAGGATTCTTGGATCGCTTTAGTGATGCAGCTTGCTGACTCATCTTGTTTTATTTAGTTCAATTTGCGTTATTGACAAAACGCTTCTAATTATGTAGAATAATGGTACATGTTTCCAAACTACTGAAGTAGAGTTTTGTAGTAAGGTTTGAGAGATTGAAAGACTATCTGTTCTACAAGTGAAGAATGAATATAATATGGGGTTAATTGTAACGAAATAGAACTATGATTGTTAGAAGGAGAAGGGAAGCAATGGAAGATATTCGACTGCACGAAGGCGAACTAAATATCATGGAGTTACTTTGGTCAAACAAAGTATTAGCAGCCAAAGATATCGCTAAAATCATCAAGGAGTATATCGGTTGGGAGAAGAACACTACCTATACCGTAATTAAGAGACTCATTGAGAAGGGAGCAATTGCCAGAGAAGAACCCGGCTTTTTATGTCGTGCACTTGTATCGAAACGAACCGTTCAAAAAACAGAGACTAAGGTATTATTGAATAAATTGTTCAATGGTTCACTAAATACCTTTCTGGTAGAATATTTAAATAATCAAACATTAAAGCAAGCTGAAATTCTTGAGTTAGAGCGGATCGTAAGCCAATATAAGGCTTAATAAGCAAGAAAATCAAAGCTGCAACTCCCAGTTGACAAAGTGCAAGGTATTGCTTTCTTCCGAAGATCATTGGTATATGGTATGATTTTGGTAAATATAAATCTATTAGAAGCGTAAAAGGAATTTGCTTATGTATTAATTCCATGCTTTAAAGGATCTAAGGGAGAGATAAGGATGGATATGGAAAGTATGTTTGGTGATAAGATGATTCAGCTAAGAAAAGAACGTGGCATGTCACAGGAGCAGTTAGCTTATCACCTAGAAGTTTCAAGACAGGCTGTCAGTAAATGGGAGGGGAATCAATCCATGCCTTCTCTTGACAAGCTAATTCAATTGGCAGATCTGTTTGGTGTTAGTTTAGACTATCTTGTGCGTAATTCAATGTACGAAAAAAACAACTCCACATCAGTTGATAATTCTCAAAATGTTATTGATCAACTAAATGAACTGACACAGTTGGTACAAGGTAAAAATTCCAATGTCTACGAATACAAGAGTAAGCGAATGATTTATGGGATTCCACTGGTCCATGTCAAGTTTTCAAACTTTGGCAAACCTTCACTGGCGAAGGGAATTATAGCAGTTGGTAATTTATCAGTAGGTCTTATCAGTATTGGAGCTATCTCAGTAGGTCTTCTGTCCTTTGGTGCTATATCCCTTGGACTTATCTTAGCGCTAGGAGCCTTATGCTTAGGCGGAGTATCCTTTGGAGCGATAAGTATTGGACTATTTGCTTGTGGAGGCATAGCGATTGGGATTTATTCTTTTGGTGGTGTAGCCCTGGCTTTCAAGGTTGCATGTGGAGGGGTTGCTTCAGCTACGATTGCCATTGGAGATGTGGTGAATGGTGAACAAACTTTTGATATCGCAGTTGCAACAAAAGAGCAGATAAAACTGGCAATTCTAGAAACATATCCAAAGATTCCTAGAGGAATCTTGAATTTGATCTTAATGACAGTAAAAAGATAGTAGGACAATGGTGTTGACCTTGATTGGCAGCACCTTTATTTTTTTGCTTTCCTTCTAGTCATTTTTGAGTTATGATATAGTATAAATGTAAACTGTTCAGCCGTAAATGGCTTGCTACTAGGAAACGTAAGGCTGAATATATAAAATCGATAAGAATAGGTTAGGAGAGACTATGTTAAAATACAAATGTTTGGTCTTAGACCATGATGATACCGTAGTTATGAGTACACCAGAGATCCATTACCCGCAATTTGTACGTACCCTTGCGAAGTTACGGCCAGAGATAAGTATGAGCTTGGAGGACTTTGTGAATTACTGTTTTGAACCTGGATTTCACAGTTTGTGCATGGGAATCCTAAACTTTACAGAAGAAGAGATGAATTATCAGCTTTCTAGTTGGAGGGAGTATGTAAGTAATCATATACCCAATTTTTATGCGGACATGAGTGAAATTATCGAAAGGCAAAAAGCAGAAGGGGGCCTTGTCTGTGTGGTATCCCACTCCTGCAAGGAAAATATCAGACGAGATTATCAGACTCATTGTAAGATTCAGCCGGATATGATCTTTGGTTGGGAGCTGGGAGAAAACATGAGAAAACCACATCCTTATCCTTTGGAGCAGATTATGAAAACTTATGAGTTAAGTCCAAAAGATTTATTAATGGTAGATGACTTAAAACCTGGATTTGATATGGCAAAATGTTGTGATGTGGATTTTGCATGTGCTGGATGGTCCCATCAGAATGATTACATTGTTGACTATATGCAAAAGAACTGTACTACTTATCTGACAAAAGTAACACAGCTATCGGATTTACTATTCTAAATTTGAGGAGTATATATGTATACCTTGTATTATGTGATTACGATTGCGGTAGGCTTATGCTTTGCCCTGTTTTTTATCCTTCACTTTCGCAGGCTGCCATTCATTGCATATTTTCATAAAAAAACATGGCTTCCTTGGTTGCTGTCTACAATTTTTAGCCTTGTTGTTATGAGTCAAGCGATTAACATATTCTCCTATTC
>JAEYWQ010000194.1 GCA_023428885.1 Bacillota bacterium | reverse complement strand
GGTATAAGGTATATTAAAACCTTCAAGTGCTACGGCCAACTTTTCAGAAATACCTGTCGCTGCAGTCGCGCTGGCAAAAAAGCCCGATAAGGTAATTGCTACCTGAATCGTCGAAAGAAATTTCGTTGGCTCATTCATAATCTTTAAAATCAATTGCGCTTTTTTCTTTCCATTCTCTGCAAGCATTGTCATCTTACTTTTATTAACGGATACCAGTGCCATCTCAGCGCCTGCAAAAAAGGCATTCACCAAGGTTAAAATCAGCAGTATCACTAATTGCATCAATAAATTACTCGCATCAGGGTCAGGGTCGTCCATATTCAATAAAATCCTCCATTTTTTTTAATAGCTTATATTATAACACATCAAATCAAACAAATCAAATTTACTCTCTTAAAATTTGATTAATAATTCAAAAAAAACAGTGAAGTTATCTCTAAACATGTCAAACTATTTCTATGAAATAGATTAACAAAGTTTTTATATTATATTCACAGAGAGAATAAATTATATCAAAGAACAAAGTGCTTAGCAGACACTATCGAGCTCATAAATCTGGTATAGGTATACTTTACTTTCTCCCAAAAAAAGCGTACTCAACATTTGAGTACGCCCTGCTTCATTAATTTTCAAAAGATATATTAATATCAATTGGTATCTCATTTGCGATGAGTTGAATACATAATACTTTATTAGAACCCATCTTTACGGATACGTTATTCCCATATAATAAGGTTGGAGTAGAGATATCAATCATAATATCCATGGCTGAGAAGCAAGTCGCAGCATTCGCTGTTAACATATTCGTCAACTCAGATAGAGCACTTTGTGCCAATTCGTCAAAGTTATCGACTGGCATTCCCATCATCATAGTAGACGCTATCTTCTTTGCATCCTCCATACCAATGCAATAGACAACATTTCCTTTAATCGCACCTACTAAACCAACAATAATAATCACACCTGTATAAACGATATCTTTATTTTTTAAACTTAAATTACCCTTTTTAGTGGAAGCAAAACCCAATTGAGGCATTACAGTAGTAAAAGATTCGATAAAGGGATTTACATATTTTACGTCCATTTTTCATCACCTCGTGTAAATCCAGTATTTAGTAATAATTCACCAAAAATTGTATCAGCAATCGCAGTGGTGGTATTAAAATCAGGAGCTGATACAAACACACTATCCCCATATAATACAGACGGTGGAGCTACGCGTAAACCAAATGCCTTATTCTTTCTATTTAATAAGGAGCATGCATTTCCCGAAATAATATTAGCAAATTCAGAGATTGCTGCTATGATTTCGTCCCTATTCTTAGGTTCTCTTCTTAACAAAGAAACAGCAATATTATTAGCAGTATCTTTAGATAAATCAATCAACATTCTACCAGAAAACTTACCGATAATTCCAATGATGATAGTCATACCTCTTGATTCGTATTCCTTATTCCTCGTATGCTCCTCTCTATAAGAGATGATAGTTTTGGTCATACGATTCATATTATCTAATAATGCTTCTTTAAATACAGGGAAAGCCTCTGTTTCCAGCTGTTCAAAAAGCTCTTCTGTGGCCATCACCCTATTGATTACCGTTACAAGTTCCTCAGGATCAACTGGTTTTTGAATATAAGCAGAAACCTTATTAAGTTTTGCTTCATTAACGATTTCATCATCCATCATTGAACTTACAACAATAACCTTGATATTCTTATCAATTTCATGGACAGCCCGAGTACATTCCAAACCATCCGTACCCAGTAAGGTCATATCCATTGTGACCAATGTAGGTCGCGTTTCCTTTACTACTTCAATTACTTCTTCTAATGAACTAGCTTCACCAACAACCTCATAACCCTTTTCCGCAAGTATGTCTCTTAAAATAGTAATAGAAAAAGGGGAGTCATCTACTATTACAATTCTAATTTTATCCATATAATGTAATCCTCCGTTCATTCGATTAACATATGATATAATGCCTATATTTTACCACAATAATTGCTAAATGTCTTGCGTAAAATATAAAATAATGTAAGAATCACTCGAATAAAGAGGAAAAGCCGATGTCCACGTTTATTAAGTTAGCTATAATAATTTGATGGCATCGATAAACTGTTCAGCTATGATTGGATCAAAATGAGAACCCTTACATCGTAATAATTCTTCGAAGGCCTCCTCAAATGATTTTGTTTTCTGATATGGTCTTTGATTTGTCATCGCATCAAAAGAATCCACAACCGTTAATACACGTGCTAAATAGCAAATCTCTTCCCCCTTTAGGCCATTTGGATATCCAGACCCATCATACTTTTCATGATGCTCCAAAACAATGGAAACTACATCCTTAAACCCTGCAATCTGTCTTAAGATGTCAGCACTATCCTGAGGATGCTTTTTCAATTCCTCCCATTCTTCTTGAGTCAGCTTTTTGTTTGTGATTAATATTTCCTTCTCTACATTAATCTTGCCTAAATCATGAAGATAAGCTGCATATAGCAAAAGACGTTTATCCTCCATGGACAGTTTAAGATAATCTGCAAAAATATTACAATAATTAAATACTCTTTCCACATGTTTATATGTATATGTGTCTCTAGAATTTATTACTGTGATCAAAGTCTTTAATGGCTTGATCTCTTCGAGTAGATTCATATTTACTTGATTATTTTCTTTCACTTGTTCAAATATGGAGGAGTAAACCTCTACCCTGTTTCGTCTTAAGAATTTAGCCCGATATAAAGCCATATCAGCATTTTCTAATAAATCCCGACTTTCTTCTGTTTCATTATTCGTTGTTGACACTCCGATGGAAAGAGTTATTTTTCTATTCTTTAGGTTTTCAATCCCATAGCAATCATAACTATTAACTGCTTCCCTAACCTTGTTAGCAATGTTACATGCCTCTTCTCTGTTTGTGTCAGGTAGAATCACACAGAACTCATCCCCACCATATCGACAAAGGATATCATTGATTCTAAGGTTTTCCCGTAAGATTCCTGTGATATCTTTTAGTAGTTCATCACCTTTTGAATGTCCATATAAATCATTATACATTTTAAAGTAGTCCAGATCGATCATCAATAATGAAAGCGGTTGATTTAACTGTTTGCTTTCTTCATATAAGACTTCAATGTTCTCATGGAAATATCTATGATTATATGCTCCTGTCAGCCCATCCATATTGGCATAATCTATTAAATCCTGTATATGAGAGTTCTCTAGCTTCACATAATAACCTAAGGTCCAAGAAACTAGAAAGAACATGGCAAACAGAGCTAAGTCGTTCTCGAACTGTATGTTAACTTCAGTATTGCTTCCATGTATTAGATCTATGATAGAGATAGTAACTGTAGAAATGGATGCGATTACAATGCCTGTTTTCATGCCATACTCTATGGTATAGGATATAATAATAAATAGGAATATGAACTTTATGTTACTATTATTTGCTCCACTAACGACAATAGATATTACGAAAACAATAAAAAAAACCATAATCTCTATAAATTGTAAAAACTTATTATTCTTATTGCGATTAAAGAGAAACATTAAGCAAAATATTATAATGCCAAATAAGGACAAGGTTATTCCAGTTGCATAAATATTAAAATTATTATTCAAGGTATTTATATTATACCTTTGATAAAAGTACTGTAACAAAGGAATTGCACAAAAGAAAAGAGCGAGAATTTTCAAGGTGAAAAACATTGTTCTGATTTGCTCTTTTTTTGTAGAATTTAAACTTGGTAATTTCCCAGTCAATTATATCCCCTCGCTTCCTTTCTAAAGTTAAAAAGACTTGTGAATAGCTTCAACAAGTCTTTTCTCGCTTACTACTTATCGCTTAAGCATTTTGGTTCTTCTGGTTGATAAAATAAAAAATAGCAAGCAGATGTAGCTATCATTGATGCAAAAGCTGTAGCCAAAGCAGCAACAAGAGTAAGTAGATTTCTTTTCTTCATATATACTCCTCCTTTCATAAAATATATAGTATAAAGCATACTATACACAAGTTATTAGGCCGACCTCCAACTATACGTTGGATTTTCTTATCATATGGTCAATACATGAATCAAATTTGCTTAATATCCAAATTCCTGGACGTGACAAGGTTAATAGTAACCAAAACATAATCATCCTAATGCTCGTTGTGATACTATAAAATCTGCTATAAGAAGTAGCTAACAGAATAAAAACAGTTGATATTAGAAGTAGCATCCCTAACTTAATAAAGCTCTGCCTTCTTAAGCGCTTTATTTTTTCAGGTCTTACAATTGGTTTATTGGGATTATCCATAGGTACCTTTAAGTAAAAAACTATGAGACATACAAAAAAGACAAGTATTGTAATACCGAAATTACTCCATAGATTTAATGGAAAATTAAATATATAACGTGAAAGAGCTGACATAATTACAATTGATAACACACTAACTATATTACATCCATTCATTGATCTAGAATGAGCACCTCCAGTTGATTTTCGAATAAAACCAACACCCACATAAATAACTATACTCTCATATAAAAAATCAAAAAATATTCCGATAATGATTATAATCATGAGTATAAATACTATCTGCAAAAGACCAATTAATCCATATGTAATAACACTTTTTTTATCCTCATCGTAGTCTAATTGCAACGCAATTCTATCAGCGATCTTGTGAGCAATAGTCTCTATAATTACCACCCTTTTTCTTATTAATAATAAATAGTATTAATATAATTAAACTAAATAATAAGTTTGCTAAAACACCAATTATTGCATTTTGAATAGAATTAATCACATTATTTTCAATAAATTCACTTCCATATATCAGTACTACAATCGAAGTTACAATCATTTCACAAATTACTATTAGAACAACACATAAAGATGTAGACCGTATTGTGATATAAGCTGGCATCTTTAAAAACATAATACAAATTAAGTAAACAAAAAGCATATTAATAATCATATGTACTCCTAAACTAATAGGTAGTAATCTTACTAAAGCAGAAACAATAGAAATAATAGCACTAGCTGTTAAATATTGTTTTAGATTAATCTTTTGTTTATTAAAAAGATAAATTCCAAAAAAAATAGCTAGGCTCTGTAGAACAAATCCAATCGTATTTAACAAAATCATAAGAAAAATCTCCATAGAAAACCTCTCTTTATCGTTTGATTATTCTTTGTTTCCATTCACTTCTTTAATCACAGCATAAACTACTATCAATGAAAAAGCATGAATCAATAAATCACCAATACTTAGGATACTATAACCAATATCAATATAATCTGTTAAAAACTTAAATTTAGTTCCTTCATCGCCTACTATATGAATCTTGTCTACTGTTAATATTGCTGTCTCATCATAATACCCCGTAATCTTAGATAACGAGGCAAATACCGGCATTTTCCCTCCATTCTGACTCATAACAAACTTATTTAACATCGTTCCAACAATAATTAGTAGGGCTCCTATGAGACCAGTTTTAAATAACTTATAAACCAAGATTGGAATGATTAGGGTATATAAGTAAACTGTCTTGATAATCGATGCATATTGCACAAAGGTATAATTACCAGCAAAAATGCTAATCTGCAAAAATAAAGACAGAACTTCCGCAACTGCATAAGGGTATAATGCATAGGCTTTTAAGATAGGCTTTAAGCGATAGCCTTTGATCTTTGCAATCAATACTGCTAACAGTATAGTTATAAACATTGATTTTCCCCATTTTTTTTTGTTTTAATTACAAGGTAAAATATAACACAACCGTTGAATGCAAAAGTAAATTCCGGTACAGCATAAACACTGGATTGTGCACGACTAAATTCTAGTTTTACTACTTAACAATTATCATCTTCTGGTTTATAATGATATAAATTACAGGTCGAAAATCA
>JAEYWQ010000085.1 GCA_023428885.1 Bacillota bacterium | reverse complement strand
TGTATACACGCTCCAGGAACCAATCAGGGAACGTATCCTAATATATTATTTCAAAAAAATCCTGAATACAAAGCTCCAGTATGGCCAGAAAAGCCAGAAGCTCAACAACAAATGGCACATTTAGACTTTGCTGTGAATGATTTAGAAAGAGCAGTTCAACATGCAATTCAATGTGGGGCTGTAGTCGCAGAGGATCAATTTTCTGATCATTGGAGAGTTATGTTTGATCCTGCCGGTCACCCTTTTTGTTTATGCCTAATGAAAGAAGTCATCGAGAGTGAAGATTTCGGCTTGTTATAAAAATCATAAAGTCAAATATTGTGTAAAGTTAGAGTATTTGATGCGGATATATAAGAGCAGTATATGAAATACAATTTCATCAAAGTATTGAGACATTTTAGTAGTGGTAAAGTATGTTTTTTATGAAAAAAGAAACGATATCATAAAATACAAACTACCATATAACAAAGGAGATTTATAAATGGAGAAATCAAAAATCTACGCAATGCCATTTTCTAGGGTATACCCGCTATATATTCAAAAAGTTGAGAGAAAAGGAAGAGCAAAACAAGAGGTAGATGAAATCATATTCTGGCTAACGGGTTATGATGAAGTTTCCTTACAGCAAGTAATAGATAACGAAACAGATATGGAAACATTCTTTCGTCAGGCACCTTGTATGAATCCAAATGCTTCCCTCATCAAAGGAGTGATCTGCGGATATCGTGTAGAAGAAATAGAAGATGAATTAATGCGAGAGATTCGATATTTAGACAAATTAATTGATGAGTTAGCCAAAGGAAAAGCAATGCAGAAAATACTAAGATCATAAAATTGTGTTTAGAACATTTATATTAAAATAGGCTGTCACATAGTTATTGTCCATGTTGTTTCGATCCTCATGGATATAAGGTATCATGAATATGCAGGAAAGGAGACAGGGATGTAGTCACATAACGAGTGTGACTACATCCCTATTTCCTTGACCCGTCACATAACGAGTGTGACTATATCCCTATTTCCTTGACCCATGCTTAACTAGCGTTACAACATACCTGTCCCCTAGGATCATTGTCGAAATCTCAGTCCACTTATACCTTCATATGTTAAGAATATATAAGGTTATTAAGTTAATGGTTTACGCTTTGTTAAAAAAGTGATAAAATGGAAATGTTTGATGAAAGCAATAGATTACATCAGGATTTAAAACAACATCTGCAATCAATAATTTTAGCCTTGGGGGGAGTCAGCTATGTCAGATTCAGAAGTAATTGTCTTATTAGCTAGTTTAGTATTAAATTTTTATTTCGCTTTTAAGTGGTATAAACCAATCGTTAGTAATCAATCGCTTGGTCGTAACGGGTTACTGAAGTTTGTATTAGGAATTCTGCCTGTCATTTCTTTCATTATAATTAACTATACACTCAAAGAGTTAGCATCCTTTGATGTTGTAAATGATGGTGTTTACATATTTTTCTATATCTTGTTGGGCTTTGCTTGGATTTTTACTGGAATTTGGTGGCTCTTTTACTTCTTTGACTTGTCTTGGATCGATGATGTAGTGAATTCAAATAATAAAGCTGCATTTGATACTGTAATTGGTGGATTTTTAGGGATTACGTTCATATATGCGGGAGCAAATATCGGTGACGGCCCTGGTTGGTGGTGTGTAATTGTGGCAGGTGGAATCGGTATGATACTTTGGGTCGTACTTGCACGATGTCTGCATAGATTTACTGGCATCTTTGAAAAAATAACAGTAGGAAGAGATACTGCTTGTGGTATACGTATTGGCTCTTACTTGTTGGCAAGTGGGTTGATTATAGGAAGGGCATCTGCAGGGGATTGGACCTCTTTTTCACAGACAATCCTTGAGTTTTGGGCTGGTTGGCCAGCTTTGGTAGTCACAATACTAGCTTTATTTGTCGAGTTATATTATAACAATAAAGAAAAAGATAATGGGAATCTCACGAACAACTCTTTTATTGTTGCAATTTTTTGGGGTGTCCTATATCTAGTTATTGCTGTACTTAGTCTATACCTTTATCCGTTGCCTCAAAATCCAATCTATGAAAGTGAACTACTAGGTTTGATCGGGGGAAGGTTATGAATCAAAGCTTAAAATTATCTTTTATACCGCAAGAACATTATTCTGAATACCGATATCAAACTATATTTCAGGCTTACAAATGGGATCCTCAAGTAGGAGACCATAATACCGTTGCCAATCAAGTTCTCTTGATGGATCCAGACACAGCAAATCAATTGGAACTGTGGGCAGAGCAATTATCAGTAGAAACCATGAGGATGGAAGAGGCCTTCCTGAAAAAGCCTTATTTAGCGAAAAAACTTGGTTTGCCAAAGAAGGTGTTAAAGGCACTTGACCAGATATCTTGTCCTCCTTCCAAGATGCATATAAGACATAAATTAAGTAGTTTACCTAACTATGATAAAGATCAGAATATACGGTTGATGCGTTTTGATTTTCATCCAACGAAGGATGGATGGGCAATATCAGAGGTAAATAGCGACGTACCTGGAGGTCTTGCAGAAGCATCGGTACTTCCGCAAATCGCCAGTAAATATTTTGATGGCTATCAAGCCCGCAAGAATATTGCAAAGAGCTTATATGATTCCTTCCAAGAAAAAACTTCAAAAGAAGCAAGCATAGCATTTGTTCATGCAACTTCTTATGCAGACGACCGTCAAGTGATGGAGTTTTTAAGCGATTATTTTAAGGAGCAGGGATATCAAACGGTCCTTACTGCTCCGGACCATATCAGCTTTAAGCAGGGGAGAGCTTATTGCAATATCGATGGAATGGCTGGCCCTCTTGATGGTATCACCAGATTCTATCCCTTGGAATGGCTTACGAACCTACCTAAAAGCTCTGATTGGAGGGGGTATTATACAACAATAACTCCTTCTTGTAATCACCCGATTGCTATCTATACCCAATCAAAGCGATTACCCTTGGTTTGGGAGGAACTTGGTGTTGATATACCTACTTGGAAAGAATTATTACCCAAAACTCTTGATCCTAAATTGGTCAACCCAAAGGATAGTAATTGGATCTTTAAACCAGCTTTAGGAAGAGTTGGAGAAGGTATTTCAATTAGAGAGGCAATTACAGAAAAGGAAGGGTTAAGAATTGAAAAATTAGTAGGTAAACAGCCAGAAGATTGGGTGGCACAAAAGAAATTTACCAGCCAACCTTTGATCAACGAAAATGGTGAAACCTATCATTTATGTGTGGGTGTTTTCACAGTTGACGGAAAAAGTGCTGGTTTTTATGGAAGGATTAGTCCTTATGCAAGAATCGATGATCGAGCGAAGGATATAGCAATATTAGTGAAAGGCGGGAATGAGGATGAGTAATAATCTGGAAACCTATAAGATTTGGGCAGCAGAAGATTCGGAATGGGTACAGTGGGCAAAACCTGTTCTATTTGTGCATCAGCCTATCTTAAACAAAAAAGGATTGGAGCCATACCAGCTTCCATGGAATGTAAGCCTAGATTCACACACTATGGTGATCGTTGATATGCCTGGAGATCTTGGAGTTTTGGAGGGGCTTGCTTTAGCACGTATGGGATATCGCCCGGTTCCTTTGTATAATGGGGTGTATAACCCGTCTTATTGTATCGTTAAAGTTACCGATATCGTAGAAGCCTTGTATCTAGGTGCTAAGGAGTTAGTCACCTATTCCATACCATCTAGTGCTCCTCCTGTTTTTTTATTGGACTCTAATCGTATGCCTTATGGTGAAAAACGACCTGGCCTCTATGATAATCGTTGGTGTGTATTCCCTCAAGATATGCCCTCAGCTTCCTTCTTAATTCAAAGAGGTATTCGAAAGATAATTTTACGCTCCAATGAGGTAAAAAACGATTTGGCACACATTTTACGTCGTTATCAAGAAGAAGGAATTGATATCTATATATCCAATGAGAAAGAACTTGAAAGAAAGATTACCGTAGTAAAACCTTCTAAGTATAAAAGTTTATCATATCGTTTTCTGACAATGTTTGGTTTATCCAGAAATAGTGCCGGTGGTTTTGGAGCAATGGTTCCAGAACCTACCCAGAACTCCACTGGACGGCATTATGGATTTGGATGATTTAAGAATCTGTTGAGCGAAGATATCATGGGGGGAGATCATGTATCAGAAGGTTTTTTTGATGGCTATTTTACTTGGATGTCTACTGATAAGTGGATGTAAGAAAAAGCATACGATCGATATCATAGAGGAAGTGACGAAGTTGTCACCAACCGAGACTAGACAACCTACGATTACTAATACACCAACCAAAAAACCTACCACTGAAGTTACAGTTACACCGATACCTACTCCTACGCTTTCTCCTGCTAGTTTGCTGGAGTCAGAGAAGATGTCTCAATTGAGCTTTGAGGTGCAACCTGTGACAGTCATAGAGGACTTTGATACTCCTTATATGACCAAGGAAGAATTCCCTGTTCTAGATGGTTCCACTGCAAATATTCCGCTAGGAGAGGCAATCTATTGTTACTTGACAGGTGCAAGTATAGAAGAAGCAAAGACAGATTTGAAGTTTTATAAAACAACAGAATCCTATCGAAATCTAATGTATGGTGACTCTGATATTCTATTTGTTTACGAGCCATCACAGACTGTCTTA
>JAEYWQ010000084.1 GCA_023428885.1 Bacillota bacterium | reverse complement strand
GGAATGGATGGAATCTAATGAATTTCAAGAAGAAGTTATAATAGTTGGGCCCGCGGAAGCTAATTTATCTAAAGTTAATGATTATTTTAGAAGAATTCTCTATATAAAAGACGAAGAATATGATAGACTAACAGAGTTGAAGGATTTTTTAGAAAATTATATCGAATTTTCATCTTATATGCATAATTGTAGGATACAATTCGATTTTAACCCAATGAACGGATATTGATTCATTCTGATTGGTAATAGCCTAGCAGTGCAAACTCAAAGTGTTTTGTGTAAGTTTTTGCCAAGCAGATTAAAACGTTTAATAGGAAAGGATGAGTAAGATGGCAATAAGAAATCTAAGATTTATGGGGGATAGTATCCTGAATAAAGTTTCCAAGCCTGTAACTGAAGTAAATGAAAAGATTAGTAACTTAATCGATGATATGTTAGATACAATGTATGAGGCTAATGGGGTTGGTTTAGCAGCTCCTCAGGTAGGTGTTTTAAAGCGTGTAGTAACAATTGATGTATCTCCAGAAGGAGATCAGCCTCTTGTCTTAATCAATCCGGTCATTCTTGAGATGGATGGTGAACAGGTGGGTGAGGAAGGTTGCCTTAGTGTTCCAGGAAAATCTGGGCAGGTGACCCGACCAAATCGTGTTAAGATACGTGCTTATGATAGAAATATGAAGGAATATGAGATGGAAGGTGAAGGCCTACTTGCACGTGCTTTCTGTCATGAAATTGATCATTTGGATGGTAAATTATACGTTGACATAGTTGAGGGAGAGCTTCACGAAGTGAAACCTTATGAGGATGACGAAGAATAAAGGGTAACTGGAGGTTATGAAGATGAAAGCAATATTTATGGGAACACCAGAAATAGCAGCAAAGATTCTTCGAGGGCTACTCGAAGATAACATAGAAATCATAGCAGTAGTTACTCAACCTGATAAAGCAAAAGGTCGTGGGAATCAGATGCAGTATCCAGAAGTTAAAAAGGTTGCTATTGAGTATGACCTACCTGTATATCAGCCAGTGAAGGCTAAGGACGAAAGCTTTATAGAGCAACTTAAACAATTAAAACCTGACCTTATATTAGTAGCCGCTTTTGGTCAAATCTTACCAAAAGCAATCTTAGATATACCAGCCTATGGATGCTTGAATGTGCATGCCTCGCTTTTACCAAAGTATCGAGGTGCGGCACCGATACAGCAAGTTATCATTGATGGTGAAGAAAAAACTGGTGTTACAATTATGAAAATGGATGTCGGTTTAGACACTGGAGATATGATCTTAAAAGAGGAAACTATCATTGAACCAACAGAAACTGCAGGTTCTTTGCATGATAAATTAGCTGAGCTAGGAACTATATGTTTACTCAAGGCTTTAAAACAGATCGAGGATGGAACAGCAGTATACGAGAAACAAGAGGATGAGTTAAGCTCCTATGCAAAACCTTTTACAAAAGAAATGGGTAAACTGGATTTTAGCAAAGATGCAGTGGTCTTAGAACGTTTGATACGTGGATTAAATCCTTGGCCAAGTGCTTACACTAGTATGGAGGGAAAGACTCTTAAGATCTGGAATGCAAGTGTGATTGAACTGGCTGAGGAGAACAATGCGCCTGTTGGTAGCATCATTGACAAGAATAAGGATTCATTTACCGTAAAAACAGGTAAGGGTGGTTTAGTAGTGAATGAGGTGCAATTAGAAGGAAAGAAGCGTATGATGTCAGGCGACTTTATGCGTGGTTATGAGCTGGCCTTAGGTCTGGTGCTTGGAGAAGACAGTTAAAAGGCATTTTAATAAAAGCTTAATGAAAGCTTAAATGATAAGTTAAAAATTAATGGTATTATGAGAATGATTAGGTGGTCAGAGTGAGAGAAGTAATTTCACTCTTGACTTTACTGGCAGAGAATGTATACAAGCATGTATTCTCTGGAAAAGGAGGAAAATATGTTTTTATATTATGGTATTCCCTTTGGATATTACTACTTTGATTGGACCTACGTACTTGTAATCCTTGGTGCTGTCTTGAGTATTATAGCATCCTTGTTTGTAAAGTCTACCTATGCGAAATATAGCAGAGTATCCTCTCGTGCTGGTATGACAGGAGCGATGGCAGCGGATCGAATCTTACGTTCTTCAGGGATCTATGATGTAAGAATTGAACATGTCAGTGGTAATCTTACCGATCATTATGATTCGAAAAAGAAGGTGTTACGTTTGTCAGATAGTGTATATGGCAATACTTCTGTAGCAGCAATTGGTGTGGCAGCGCATGAGTGTGGCCATGCAATTCAAGATCAGAAAGCATATGGCCCACTAAGGCTGAGAGCAGCACTGGTGCCGGTGGCAAATATAGGAGCATCCCTATCTTGGCCAATTATCATAGCTGGTGTGATTTTAAGCTATTCTCAGACTTTAATAACTATTGGTATTCTTATGTTTTCTGCAGCTGTTCTTTTTCAATTGGTGACCTTACCAGTTGAATTCAATGCCTCAAGAAGAGCCTTGGCTTGCTTGTCCAGCTCTGGTCTTTTATACCCTGAAGAAATATCAAAAACAGGTCGCGTATTAAGAGCCGCAGCTCTTACTTACGTAGCTGCGGCGGCAGCTTCCATACTTCAATTGTTACGTTTGATTATTTTGTTTGGAAATCGTCGCAGTAATGATTAATGCACACGACCGGGCAAGGAAATGTCGCAAGAAGCTGCGACACCCGTTCGGCGCAGAACAAAGTGTACAAGTACACTTTGTTTAATTTATTTATTAATGCTGTATTTGACAAGGTTATGTGTTGAATATGCAGAATGAGGTTATGATGGGAAATAACATAAATGCAAGAGAACTTGCGCTATCAATGTTAATTGACATTTTGGAAGAAAAGAAGCTAAGCCATTACGTTTTAAAGGATGGTTTCGCTATGAATGTTGATTTGATTAAACAAGACCGAGCGCTAGTTTCTCGATTAGTAACTGGATGCGTGGAACGTCAAATCACATTAGATTATGATATTAACCGTTTTTCAAAAATCAAAGTTACTAAAATGAAACCGATGATACGCAATATTCTAAGAATGGGTGTATATCAACTTAAGTATATGACGCAGATTCCTGACTCAGCAGTGTGTAATGAAGCAGTGAAACTTGCAAAAAAACGTGGTTATGTTGGTTTATCAGGGTTTGTGAATGGTATCCTTCGTTCTATGATAAGGAATCGAGAACAGCTCTTGTCTCTACCTACTGGGTTGTCGAAGCAAGAAGAAATTGGATATCTCTATTCAATTCCAGAATGGTTGTTAACATTATTTATCAACCGTTTTGGTATAGATCGCACAAAAGAAATAGTTCAAGCCTTTGATCAAGAAAAAGAAATTAGCATACGGGTAAATAGCAATTTGATTTCCAAGGAAGAGTTAATAGAGCTTCTTACGAAGGAAAAAGTTGAGGTAAAAGAAGGACATATTCTAAAAGATGCTCTAAGGATTAGTCAGTTCGATTCCCTGGAGCGCTTAGACAGTTTTAATAAGGGATACTATCAGGTTCAAGATGAAAGTTCCATGCTGGTAGGTGAAATCGCAGGTGTCAAGCCTAATGATCATGTAATCGATGTATGTGCTGCACCTGGAGGAAAAGCCCTACATGTAGCTTCCCTACTTAAGAATACAGGACAGGTTATCGCTTGTGATAAAACAAAGCGTAAAGTAGATTTGATCGATCAAAATGTGAACAGGCTAAAAGTTTTTAATATAAGAACGAAAGTATGGGATGCACTTGTATTAAATGAGGAATGGGTTGAAGCTGCAGATATTGTGATTGCTGATCTACCTTGTTCTGGGCTTGGTGTGATTGGGAAGAAAGCAGATATTAAGTATAATATGAATTTATCTACGATGAAGGAACTTGCGCAGCTGCAAAAAGATATCTTAAAAGTTGTGAGTTCTTATGTAAAACCTGGAAAGACCCTTATCTATAGTACCTGTACCATCAATAAAGAAGAAAACGAAGACAATGTAAATTATCTAGTCCATGAACTTGGATTCGAATTAGAGAATATTGAGCCGTATCTTGATGATAAATTGCATCTGGATACAACGAAACAAGGATATCTTCAAGTATTACCAAATGAATGGAATACCGATGGATTTTTTATTGCTAGATTGAGAAAGAGGTAAGTTGTTTGAAAATAGATGTAAAATCATTAACGCTGCCAGAACTAATCGAAAAACTTGAAACGCTTGGTGAGAAAAAGTTTCGAGCAACTCAAGTTTATCAATGGCTTCATGTAAAACTTGTAGAAAGCTTTGATCAAATGACGAATTTGTCCAAAGAGCTTCAATCCAAATTAAATGATCAATTTGAGCTGATTTGTTTAAAAGAAGTAGAACGTTATGAATCAAAAATTGATGGAACCATTAAATTTTTGTTTGAATTGCATGATGGTCATGTAATTGAAAGTGTTTTGATGAAGTATCATCACGGTAATTCTGTTTGTATCTCTTCTCAGGTGGGATGCCGTATGGGCTGTAAATTCTGTGCCTCAACCATTGGCGGCTTAACAAGGAATTTGAGCACTTCTGAGATGCTAGAGCAAATTTACAGGATTGAAAGTATCACCGGAGAAAGAGTGAGTAATGTGGTTGTCATGGGAACTGGTGAGCCTTTGGATAATTATGAAAATTTAGTCCGTTTTGTACGCATGTTATCTGCAGCAGAAGGATTGAATATCTCGCAGAGAAACATAACAGTCTCCACCTGTGGTTTAGCAGATCAAATCCTAGAGCTTGCAAAAGAAGATTTAAATATTACCCTTGCTTTATCCTTGCATGCCCCAAACGATGAAGATCGCCAAAAAATTATGCCGATTGCCAATCGCTATTCTCTAAAGCAGATACTTGCTGCATGTGATGAATATTACAAAATAACAGGTCGTAGAATTAGTTTTGAATACAGTCTGGTGGAAAATGTTAACGATTCTGTTGCACAAGCCAAGGAATTAAGTCAGTTAATCAAGGGAAAAAATTGTCACGTCAACCTCATACCAATCAACCCAATAAAGGAGAGGGATTACCGACGTTCCTCGGGTAGCAATATACAGAATTTCAAAAATATACTTGAAAAAAATAGAATAAATGTTACTATTAGAAGAGAAATGGGTGCTGACATTAATGCAGCTTGTGGACAATTACGAAAGAGTTATCAAGATAAAAAATTAGAACAGGGGGGTGAATCAATCACATGAAAGCATTTTCAGCAACAGATGTAGGCCAAAAAAGAGAAGTCAACCAAGATTATATTTATTGCAATGAGAATGCGGTGGGTGCATTACCGAACCTGTTTATCGTAGCTGATGGTATGGGTGGCCATAATGCAGGTGATTTCGCTTCGCGTTTTTGTGTTGAAAATATGGTGGAAACATTACAATTATCCTCCGAAAAAACTATCATTGGAATGATTGAAAACGCCATTACTGAAACAAATGAGAAACTAATTTTACAATCAAAAGAAAAAGTAGGACTAGAGGGCATGGGAACTACCTTGGTTCTCGCAACGATTTCAGAACATATCATGTATGTAGCCAATATTGGTGATAGCCGTTTATACTTAATTAACGACACAATCAAACAGATTACTCAAGACCATTCCTTGGTTGAGGAGATGGTAAAAACTGGGGAGATAAAGAAGGAAGAAGCTAGATTTCATCCCAAAAAGAATATTATTACGCGAGCTATTGGAGCGAATAATAAAGTGATACCTGATTTTTTTGAAATAAGTGTTAAAGAAGATGACATTATCCTACTATGTTCCGATGGTCTTTCGAATATGTTAGATGATCAGGAATTATATCAGATTGTACATCAGTATAAGGATGATTTAAAAAAGGCAGTTGAGGTATTATTACTTCGGGCAAATGAATGCGGTGGTAAGGATAACATTGCAGTTGTTTTGGTTCAACCGCTATAAAAAGGAGAGAAGAGGCTTTCATAAACTTAAGTTTTATGATATGCCAGAAAGGTAAAAGGTATTAAAATGATTAAACCCGGAATGTTTATCAGTGACAGATATGAGATTGTTGATAAAGTAGGGTCAGGCGGGATGGCAGATGTCTATAAGGCAAAGTGCCACCGCTTAAACCGCTATGTGGCAATCAAAATATTAAAACCAGAATATTCGAGTGATAAAAATTTTGTTGCTAAATTCAGAGGAGAAGCACAGTCTGTGGCAGGATTATCCCATCCTAACATTGTTAATGTATATGATGTTGGTGATGACGATGGTTTATACTACATCGTTATGGAGCTTGTAGAAGGTATTACTCTTAAGAAATTTATTGAGAGAAAAGGTAAGTTAGAGATCAAAGAGGCTGTAGGAATTACCATACAAATTGCACAAGGTATGGAAGCAGCACATGATAACCATATCATTCATAGAGACATTAAACCTCAGAACATAATTATATCAAGAGATGGTAAAGTAAAAGTTACGGATTTTGGTATTGCGAAAGCAGCAACGGCGAATACTGTTACTCAGAATGCGATAGGTTCTGTGCATTATCTATCCCCAG
Organism: Bacillota bacterium; assembly: GCA_023428885.1. Lineage (GTDB taxonomy): Bacteria > Bacillota > Clostridia > Lachnospirales > Lachnospiraceae > Lachnoclostridium. The sequence continues at coordinate 2,411 of JAEYWQ010000084.1, read as the reverse complement.
AGCAGGCTCGAGGTGGCTATAGTGATGAGAAGAGTGATATTTATTCCCTTGGTGTCAGCCTTTATGAGATGTTAAGTGGTGAGGTGCCATTTGCAGGGGACAATTCTGTATCTGTTGCCTTACTTCATATTCAAGGAGAAGCAAGACCACTACGTGAGTTAAATCCTGATGTTCCAGTAAGTGTTGAAAAGATCGTACAAAAATGTATGCAGAAGAAGCCAGAACGTAGATACTTAACAGCTTCTGATCTAATTTCAGATTTGAAACGTTCTATCATTAATAAGGATGGGGACTATGTGGTAATTTCCTCTGGTAATGTTACTGATTCACCTACCATACATCTTACCGATGATGAAATGAATCATATCAAAAGTGCTGCAAAAACTCCAGTAACCACATATGATAACGCAACAAGAGATAAAGTAACTACTAAGTTACAAAAAGAAGAGGAAGAAGAACTAGATTCCGTTGATACAAAGGTGGAAAAGGTCTTATTATTCGGTATGATTGGCGCAGCTGTATTACTTGGTTGTGTGGTTTTATATATCGTAATTAAGTTCTTAGGAGTTTTAGATCCTAAACCATCTGATAAAGATTTAACACCAACCCCATCGATTACTGTTACCACCACAGTTACACCAACCGAAGAAGTAGTAGGTGGTTTAGTGGTAGTTCCACAAGTAAAAGGATTAACTGTTGAGATGGCAAAAGCCTCTTTGTCAGAACGTTCAGCAGACTTCTCAATATTATATGATGATGAAGAAGAGTATGACGATGAAGTGCCAGCAGGAAGTGTTATCAAGGTGGATCCTCCATCTGGAACAGAAGTTCCTAGAAATGCGACCATTACCTTAACCATTAGTTTAGGGCCAGAGCCATTTGAACTACCAGATGTGTATAATCGTACCTATGAGGATGCAAAGAGCCAGTTAGAAAAGCTTGGTTTAGTCGTATCTTCACCAATCTATGAAGCAAATGAAGATTTAGAATCTGGCATGGTAATTCGTACGGAGCCAGCTAGAACTACAGATCCTGCGAGTCCAGTTATGGTAACCAAAGACCAGGAGATTCGCTTATATGTAAGTTCTGGTTCTAATGTGAAGAAAGTTAAAGTTCCTGATCTTCGTGGTATGAATCAAAAGAACGCTAAGTTAGAATTAGAAAGTTATGGTTTACGCTTGGGTGAAATTTCTCATATCAATAGTGATATTTATGAAGAGGGCTTGGTTGCCTTACAATCATATTCTGTAAACCAAGAGGTTCCTGAAGGAACAGCAATTAATGTATCCATCAGTATTGGTCCTGAGGAGGAAGAGCCAGATCCTACTACCGCTGAACCAACTCCAACTGTGACTGTAGAGTTAAAAACGTATTCGACTTATGTTACAATTACTACGAATCCATTTGAAGTAGGAGAATCTGGTACCGTATATCTAGAATTAGAACAGGATGGAAATATTTCTTCCATTATTGAGAAACAATCATCTTATGATACCTTTGACAGTGACTTTGCCTCTGTTTATGTAGAGGGTGATAGAGAAGGTACTGGTGTAGTTCGTATGCTTGTAGATGATGTGCAATTTTCAGAAACATGGAGTGTATATCTTCAAGAAGAGAGTGCTAATTAATGCTTGGAAAGATTATTAGAGGAATTGCAGGATTTTATTATGTCTATGTGGAAGACTTAGGCGAGTACGAATGCAAAGCAAAAGGGATTTTTCGAAATCAAAAGATTAAGCCCTTGGTTGGAGATGATGTGGAAATCACCATCTTAGACGAAGAGAAAAGAATAGGGAATATCATTGATATCAAGGAACGGAAAAGTGAGTTGATTCGTCCAGCTGTTGCGAATATTGACCAGGCTCTGGTCATATTCGCAATTGCGGACCCTGTACCAAACTACAATTTGCTTGACCGTTTTTTGGTCATGATGGAGAGGCAAAATATTCCAACTATTATTTGCTTTAACAAAATTGATAAGGCAACACAAGTTGATCAGGAAGAAATCCGGAAAAACTTTATTCATACAGGCTATCAGATCTTGTTTACGAATGCAATTACAGGAGAAGGTATTGAAGAAGTAAAACAAATTCTAGCCCATAAGGTAACTTCTCTTGCAGGTCCTTCTGGTGTGGGTAAGTCCTCCCTTACCAACTTTATTCAAGACAAGGTATCCATGGAAACTGGTAGTATTAGTGAAAAAATCAAACGTGGCAAGCATACAACAAGACATTCTGAATTCATAGCCATGAAGGATCAAACGTATCTTCTTGATACCCCAGGTTTTAGCTCCTTGCATCTGACTGATATGAAAGAGCAAGAATTAAAGGATTATTACCCTGAGTTTACGGAGTATGCTGATCAATGTAGGTTTCAAGGCTGTAACCATATGAATGAACCAGATTGCAAAG
>JAEYWQ010000033.1 GCA_023428885.1 Bacillota bacterium | reverse complement strand
CATCTACTGCTAACCAAGCCCAGCCAGAGCCAAAACGACCAAGACCTGCTGTCTTAAAGCTAGCTTTAAATTCATCAACAGAACCGAACTTCTTATCAATGGCATCTTTAAGTTCACCTGCTGGTTCACTTCCATTTGCCTTCATACCAGCAAAGTAAAGATTGTGATTGTAAGCTCCACCACCATTGTTACGAACAGCAGTTTTAATAGAATCTGGTAACTCATTTACTTTAGTTAGAAGCTCCTCTAATGACCAAGATTGATGTTCTTTGCTTCCCTCTAGTGCTTTATTTAAATTATCAACATAAGCTTGTACATGACGATCATGGTGAATTTGAACAGTAAGTGCATCTACATAAGGTTCTAAAGCGTCATACGCATAAGGTAGTGCTTCTAATTGAAATGGATAAGATTTACTCATTATTAAGTCCTCCTAAATTTTAATTCATATTTATTTTAGTATTGATACATTACATATTAAGGTTAGCTTGTGCTAACTTTTCTTGATTATATCACTTCGTGGTATAATTTACAACCATTTTAATGATAATAATTATTACTATTATTAGTTGATTTTAAGTTAAAATATACCTATAATTAAATTCATAGTAAGTTTATATATCTTATAAGAATACAACATGCAATTTATTCATGAAAATTAGTAAAGTATATTGGTATTCCATATCGTTCTTCAATAGCAGAAAGGATTTAAACTGTCTATGGTATCATTCAACCAATGATTTATTCAAGATAAAAGATTTACTTAATATAATAATTCTTTCAATGAAAGATGATTTAGTTCAGACAATTAAGTGGTCCAATGTAGAACATCTCTTCATTAAAACAAATTGTTATATTGAAGCCACATTATAACAAAGGAGTTCGTACTTGTACGTAACTTCGTCACTGAAGTATCCCTTACAAAGGTATACATTAAAAATATATATAATCAAATCACACTTTACCAGTTTAGGTTAAAATGATATTCCTACTCTTTTCTATATAGGTAAAGAGCGTGAGTAACTTACATCATTTCACTGATAATAGTGAGTCAAAATATAGGATAGGAGGCAATTATATGTCAAATGAATTATTAAAACTAGAAAACATTTCTGTTGCTATTGAAGACACAGAAATTTTAAATTCCATAAATCTTACAATGAAGAAAGGTGAGGTTCATGTATTAATGGGACCTAACGGTGCAGGAAAATCCACTTTAGGTTATGCGATTATGGGCCATCCAAAGTATAACGTTACCAATGGTTCTCTTCTACTTGAAGGAGAATCCCTTGATGATCTAAGTACAGATGCAAGAGCTAGAAAAGGAATCTTCTTATCTTTTCAAGCTCCAGAAGAAGTGCCAGGTATTGAACTGACAAACTTTATTCGAACTTCCAATACAGCTGTTCACAATGATAACGAGCGTTACCTTCAATTTGTAAAAAGATTAAAAGAAAAAATGGAAACCTTGTCTATGGACCAAGCGTATTCTACTCGTGAATTAAATGTAGGCTTTTCAGGTGGCGAAAAAAAGAAATCAGAAATTCTTCAAATGCTCATGTTAAATCCTAAGCTTGCCATTCTTGATGAAACTGATTCAGGTCTTGACGTTGATGCAGTTAAGGTTGTATCGAAAGGTGTAGAAGAATTTAAATCAAAAGATAATTCACTACTTGTAATCACCCACAATACTAAAATTTTAGAATACCTACCAGTAGACTATGTTCATATACTATTGGATGGAAGAATTGTAAAATCAGGAGATAGAAGTTTAATTGATTATGTAAATACTTATGGATTTAAGGAATTTGCTACTTCAAACTTGTAAAGGAGGTAGAATAAATGGAAGATTTGAAAAATAAAATAACAGATTCAGGTAACGAAGTTGTTTATACTAAAAATAAAACCTATGTAGAAGATTTAGATCGTAGTATCTACGATGTGAAAGATAAAGTTGATGCTTCTTTTGCTTCTGATAAGGGGTTAAATGAAGAAATTATTGATACCATTTCTACAGCGAAAAATGACCCTGATTGGATGAGGGAGTTTAGAAAGAAATCTCTTAAAATATACGAAAATAAGGCTATGCCAGTATGGGGACCTAATTTAGATGATCTTAATATTAATGATATTATTACTTATATAAGACCAAATACGAATATGAAGGAAGCTTGGGATGAAGTTCCTGAAGATATTAAAAAGACTTTTGATCGACTTGGAATACCAAAGGCAGAACGCTCCTCTTTAGCAGGGGTTGGTGCACAATATGATTCAGAAGTAGTTTATCATAAAGTAAAAGAAGAAATTAGTCGTCAAGGTGTTATCTATACGGATATGGAAAGTGCATTATATGAACATGAAGACTTGGTAAAAGAACACTTTATGAAATTAGTACCTCCTAATGACCATAAGTTTGCAGCTCTTCACGGAGCAGTTTGGTCAGGTGGTTCTTTCGTATATGTTCCAAAAGGTGTTAAAGTAAGCATTCCATTACAATCTTACTTTAGACTTAATGCACCAGGTGCAGGCCAATTTGAGCATACCCTTATTATTGTGGATGAAGGTGCAGATTTACACTTTATTGAAGGCTGTTCTGCCCCAAAGTATAATGTTACCAATCTTCATGCTGGATGTGTTGAATTATATGTAAGAAAAAATGCTAGATTACGTTATTCAACCATAGAGAACTGGTCAAAGAATATGTACAATTTAAATACAAAGAGATCCGTAGTCGAAGAAGGAGGAACCATTGAATGGGTTTCTGGTTCATTTGGATCACAAGTATCTTATCTTTATCCTATGAGTATATTAAAAGGTGCTAACTCTAAGA
>JAEYWQ010000029.1 GCA_023428885.1 Bacillota bacterium | reverse complement strand
ACGGAGAATAATGTATCAACTAAGCCTAATTTCTGCATAACTAAGAACTGAGGGATCATACCACCACAGAAAATCATTGTGAATAATAACAAGAAGGAGAATAAATTTCTACCTGGCATCTGGAACTGAATCAATACGTAAGCACCTAATGTAGAAAGGGCTAAACCTACGAAAGTTCCTGCAATTGTTGTTATTATTGAAATTAAGAATGGTTTATATAATGATTCATAAGTTAATATTACTTTATAACCTGTCAAACCAAACTCTTTCGGCCAAAATCTCATACCGTAGGAAGTTTTAACATCAAGAGAGTCAACTAAGACCTTCCACATTGGAACAATAATGAATAAACATACAATAGTAAAGATTATAGCATTAATAATAGGAAAGATTTTGATTTTTTTCTTTTTTCTGTTAGCCATTTTGAACCCCTCCTATACAATACCGCGTCCGCGGACTTTTTTACTTGCGTAATTACAAATTAATACAAGTACACAACCTACAAGTGATCTCAACAGACCTACTGCTGTTGTATAACCATAGTTTGCAATACCACCACCGAAAGTCTGACGATAAGTATATGTCTGACATACATCAGCAACAGTATAAACTGCGGAATTGTATAAAACGAATACAGATTCAAATAAGTTCATAATCTTAGCTAAGTTAAGAATTAATACAACGATAATTGTATTCGCTAAACTTGGTAACGTAATGAAACGCATCTGATTCCAACGATTTGCACCGTCAATCTGAGCAGCTTCGTATAGGTCAGGACTAATACCTGATAATGTAGCAAGGTAAATGATTGTACCCCAACCAGTATCTTTCCAAATATTAATGATATAATAAACTGGCCTCCACCATTTTTCTTCTGCCATGAAATATATCATTTCGTTACTATTAATAACACCAATGTTAATTAATAAAGAGTTAACTAAACCTTCATTCGATGGAGAAAGAATTAAGCGGAAAACAGATGCAGTTACTACCCATGACATAAAGTGAGGGAGGTAAATCAACGTCTGAACAGCCTTCTTTGCTTTCAAATTCTTAATTTCATTTAACAATAATGAGATTATAACTGCCATAAATGTATTTAAGAGTAGCTTTACAATGGAAAGCTCAAATGTATTTATAAAAGCAGTAATAAATTCATCTTTTTGAAATAATTTTTCAAAGTGTTTAAGACCTACCCATGTTCCTGCTTTTTCTGTTGCTATGTCAGTCATTTTGTAATCATAAAATGAATATTTTATGAAATACATTGGTAAATAGTTGAATAATGCTACAAAAACAAGTACTGGTAAAAACATCACATAGAACCATCTATGTGTATAAACTCTGGCACCAAAAGATTTTGTACTAACAGGCACCTTTTTTGACCGTTTAATGCTCATAAAGCACATCCTTTCATGAATTAGATTCCCCACGAGCATCTCTCGTGATAAGGAGGGGCCGTTGTATAGCCCCTCATTATTGTTCATTATATAATAAAGCTTATTATGATTAGTTTAAAGTATCTAAAATTTCTTTAACCATGTCAGCTGACTTAGTTAAATACTCGTTCATACCATCTTCAACACTTACGCCACCAGTAACAACCTTAGTAACGATCTGTGTACGAAGATCCCAAAGATCTGCATTGTACTCGTTGATTGTATCATTAGATGCGATTGGACGAGCTGCAGTACTCCAGCCAATAAACTTGTTAGAAATCTCTTTTGCTAAAGGATTGATTGCAGCAACACCTGGATCTCCATTAACAAATTCTGTGAAAGATAAGTTTGCATCGATATGAGCTTTTGTTAATAATGTATCTGGTTTCTCTAAGGAAGCCTTGAAGTGGAACTCACCTTCTGCAAATGAAACAGTTTTTTCATCAGATAACTTGATTTCTTCAGCTACATTATCCCAGTGAACGCCCTTAACACCATAAGTCCAAAGTGTCTGTACAGCACCACCATCTAACATAGGCTCTAAGAAATATTTGAAGATTCCTTCTGGATTTTCAGCTTTTGCAGTAATACACCAAGCTGGAGACTGACGTTCTACATAAGCACCTAACTCTGCGATTGGAGGAAGTGCAACTAAAGTACCATCTTTACCGTTAGACTCTAAGTTTTGCTTTAAAGTATTTCCCCAAACACCAGCCCAGTATGTGAATACACCGAACTTATCATCGAAGAACTTGTTACGACAATCCTTAGTACCGTTAGTAATTGTTTCTTTATCAACATAACCAGCTTCATAAGCTTCTTTTAATCTTCCAAGAGCTGCTTTCATAGCGTCTGTGGAGAAACCATCAATCCAAGCGCCAGAAGCGTCTTTCATAAAGTCTGGGTATGCATCTTGATAAAACTCTGGTAAATAATTAGTATATGGAGCTTCAGCACCGATTAAACCAGCTGCAGATACACCATAAGTATTGGATGGGTCACCAGAACCGTCCATATCGTTTTCAGTGAAAGCTTTTAACATATTTAAATATTCAGCGTAGTTTGTAGGAGCAGATAAACCTACTTTGTCTAACCATGCCTGTTTAACATATGTTACACAACCATTACCACGAGCAGGTGTAAAACCATAAAGTTTACCATCAATTCTTAAAGCATCGATAGCGATTGTACTTGATACTCTTCCGGATGCTAATACATCTGAATTATCCCAGTAATCTGTAATCTCAGCTAAAAGGCCTGCACTTGCATAGTTAGTATAGTAAGAACCACCTAAGATAACAACATCTGGCCAGTTACCACCAGAGAAAGTAAGGTTAACTGCATCATAGTAACCGGAATGGTCAGGCTGTGTAAACACAATGTCAAGTCCTAATTCAGCCTCTAATGCTGTTTCGAATTGAGCACGTCCTTGTGGCTCTGTAAATACAGTACCGTCTACCATTACATTGATAGTTTTAGGTTTTTCAACTTCAGATACTACAGGAGCTTGAGTAGCATCAGGTGTAGTTTCACCACCAGCTGCTGTAGTTGGTGCAGTTGTTGGTGCAGTGTCCTTAGTTTTCTCTTTAGATCCACATGCTGTTAAACTAAATACAAGTGAAAGAGCTAAACCAAGTGATAAGAATTTCTGTGTAGATTTTCTCATCGAAATACCCTCCTTAAATTTGTAATATAATATTTTTCGAAACACTTATAACATATCTTTACAATTATTATATGTACAAATTGTCGACTATTATAAGTGCCTCCTCCCGAACAAACTCTTTTGTTTGTTAAGTTTTGTTCGTTTTTACAAACATATAGTATCATGCTTTATGTATTATTAACAAGAAACAATACTTTTTATTTGTGTGCAATTTTTATGATATCGCTAGAACCCTTGATTTTACTGTATTTGTAACACCCTAAGTTTAAAATTTTGTCCTTGTATGCGCTTTCATTTTTTTTACAAACAAAAAAATATGTATATAGGTTGCAAATGTTGCACCACTTTGTTATAATTTTTAAGCACAGTTTTGTTTGCTTTTACCAATTCAGAAAAGGAAATAACGATGAAAAACATAAAAAGGAAAATAAAATCGAATAATAATAGCATTTCTTTATTGCGTTTTGTAACCTCTTACAGCATTTTGCTCATATTCGTATTGATAATGGGTATGTTTTTGTATCAATATGGCATTGATGATGTAAAAGATAACTTACATAAACAAAACAAGTTGATGTTTTCCAATGCAGCAAGCGATTTAGATGATGCACTGGACCTAATGTCAACCATAGCAATCCAAATCGGTAATGATCGCAACATACGTCCTTTGATAAATTACAATAATAGTGATAGTAGTGATTTTCGAAACGAAGCAATTTACACTATGGACTTACTCAAACATTTTGGTAAGTTTGCATTAAACTTGCCACTCGAAGAATACTTTATTTATCTTCCAAAAGTAAACTACGTCATATCTTCTAGTATGTTATCTGATGTACGATTATATTATCAACATGATAAAGCTTTTACTATGTCTCTATACGATGAGTGGCTTGATATTATAAAGTCAGAAGATAATACTTGGCAGTTCTTTAACTTAAAAAAATATAGCAAAAGTGAAAGTGATAATATCTTATATAAAATTCCTCTCATTACTACTTTTCCTTCTGGAAGGATTAACGGTATGGTTTGCTTTGAACTTAACAGAACAGGCTTTAATAGTATGTTTAACAACCTTGACTTATTTAAAAGTGGCTTTGTATATGCAACCGACCAATCGAACAATGAAGTTTTCCGTATTCTTGGATCTGAAACCAAAGAATCTGCACCACAGAAATTGCTTGAATTAATTCAATCGGGTCAATTTGATAAAAATGTTGATTACTTGGAAGTCACCCTGGATAATGAATCTGTAGTTATAACAACGGCTTCATCGAGAAATGGATTATGGACATATTATTTGGTACAGCCTTCTGC
>JAEYWQ010000385.1 GCA_023428885.1 Bacillota bacterium | reverse complement strand
CAGTATGTACAATGCTGATTATTTTGTAACAAGTTTAGATATGATTCCACATCCAGAGGGTGGATTTTATAAAGAAATCTATACATCTCAAGAATACATCACATCAAAGGAGTTAAAGGTAGACTCTTTGGCTCTGCGATGAATCACGAAGGCTTTGCCTTGGTTGGATGTATGGTTTCGCCAGGGTTTGAGTTTCGAGATTTCGAGTTATTTGAACGAGACTTCTTGTTAGAAAAGTACCCTCAGTATGAGGAAGCGATTCTCAAATTAACACCTGAGAAATCAGTATAGAGATAGTTCTATTAACATGGACGAAAGGAAGCAATCATGTTAGATCATACAGATCAACTAATTTTAGCTGAATTATCTCAAAATAGCCGTATTAGCATGAAGGAGTTGGGTGAGAAGGTTCATTTGACCGGGCAGGCTTGTGCTGCCCGGGTTGCAAAGCTAGAAGATAGTGGAGTAATTGAGGCTTATACCATTAAGTTAAATCATGAGAAACTGGGATATCCAATTCATGTGATGATCACCGTCTATATGATCAGTGCTCAGCACCAGGCTTATTTGAATTTCCTTCGTTCGAAGTATGAGTTTGTATTACATAATTATAAAGTCAGTGGAAAAGGTTGTTACATCTTAGAATGTAAATTTGCCTCCAATGAAGAGCTAGATCATTTTTTAGTTGAACTTAATAGATATGCAAATTACGGATTATCTGTGATTATTAGAGAAACGACATAATGAGAGCGAATATTAGAACTTATAGCTTTCCCCATCTTCAGGTACGTAAACCTGGGTTGTGAGTCCTTTTTGAAGGACAAAGTCTCTTAATTCTTGCCGGGATAAGGTCCAATGATTCATAGCTTCCATATGGCTGGATATAATAATGGAGTTTGGGGCTGCCAGAGCTAGCTGATAAATGTCTTCTTTATCCATAACGATCGAACCGCAAGCTAATTTCTGATTGGCTCCACCATTTACGATGATAATTTCAGGTTGGTAGCTGGTAATGACATCATGGATACCCTCATACCAGACGGTATCTCCTGCAATGTAGAGAGATTTTTCTTCTGGATGTTGAAAGATTACACCGCTTACATTCCCCATAGAGTTTAGGATTTCTCCTCTACCGTGCTGGCCGGGAGTCTTATATAGTCTGATATCATCAAAGAGTGTGTCAGTACTTAATATTTCTTTATTGTGAAAACCAACAGCGGCTAACTTAGCGGCATCAGCTTCATTTTGCACAAACAGCTTAATGTCTTTTGCTAACAAATCCATTGCACAGGCATCAAAATGATCGGAATGCAAATGTGTTGCTATCACAGCATCAATGTTATTAATGATGTTGTCAACTGATATTGGCAAATCTACCGTAGGATTACGCTGGTCTTGCCGTATGGTATCTTGAAATGGCGGATAAGCTCCTTTCTCTGCGAGTACAGGATCAATTAAAAACTTCTTCTTCGCATATTGAACGATTAATGTTGCATTGCGAATTTGTTGTACTATCATAGTTGGTCTCCTTCTTCTAAATGTTTCATTAAACTTATTTTATGAGGGATTCCAGAGTTTTTACAGGGATTAATTCAAGTCATTGGGCTGGTTTACTTGAATATTGAAAGAATTATGCTATGAGGAGAGTTACATGGAAGAGAGAGTTAAGCATTGGATTCATAATTTTCACTTGTTATTTACATTTCTATTATCAATACCAGGATTTATGAGTATGAATCATAAATCTTATCATATTTTCATGATTACTGGTTTGTTAATCCTAATTCAATGCTTCCATTACATTTCAATTGAAGAGACACAAGAACTCAGTAAGGAGGATATGGCACTCCATCGTATCTGTAACCTTGGTTGCATAAGCTTGCTTACCTGTTATCTGGTCATCACTAGATATTGGTGGTTTAGCCCTCTTTACTATGTGGTGATGAACCCAAGAAGTAAGAAAGAAAGAGGTGGGGCTATCCTGCTTACAATAGTAGGAACTATGGGAGTTAGCTTCCCTAAACTGATGAATAGTAAGAATATTCTTTTCCTATTGTTGGCAACTATCCTTGTTATGTTGATAACAGGTAGCTTACTTGCCATCGAAATGATTATTAAGCATATGGTAATGCGAGAACATAGACTGACCGAGCAAATGAAAATCACTGCACTCAATGAATTAAAGGTGAAGAATTTAAATCGAGAATTAGCTATTAAATATCAATTAGCTGATTTAAATGCAAGATTAGAGGAACGCGAAAATATTGCACGAAATATTCACAATGTGGTCGGTCATACCATAACATCAGCCATCGTTTCTTTACAAGCGTATCGTGCACTGCACATAACTGATCCACAACGGGCAGAGGATAAGTTAACCGCTGCAAGCGAACGAATGCGCCTTTCTTTAGAGGAAATAAGACGAGCGGTTCGTGTACTAGATCAAGAAACACTAGAGATTAGTCTGCATGATTTCCAACAGCTGATGATCGTTGAATTGAATCGGTTTTCCATGGATACGGAGATTACGGTTTCTCATAATTTAAACTGTCTTGCTACAGAACAATCCTTGGATAAACAATACTGTGAATTTTTACATTCTGTATTAACGGAGTGTCTGAATAATGGAATTCGCCATGGAAATGCAAGTGAATTTTGGGTTTTCATGCAATGTGATCTTAATCATATTGAGTTATCAGTCTCTGATAATGGAACTGGATTTGAGCTGTTACCAAAAGCAGAGCAGGATAGACGTCTAAAACAAGGCTATGGAATTCGAAAAATGGAGCAGTTTGTGGTGGAACATGGTGGGAAGCTAAAACTTAGCTCAGAGAATGGTTTTCGTGTGTATCTTGAGCTTCCTTTACTCCATGGCTAGAATGAATTCCATTACTGTTTCCAAGCGATATTAATATAATCAGTTAGTTAAGATGTTTATCTAGAAATCCACCAAGAATTCTCATATAACGGCAAGTGCAAGGAGACGATATTTCATGAACCCAGTACGAGTATTTTTAATCGATGACGAAGAAC
>JAEYWQ010000317.1 GCA_023428885.1 Bacillota bacterium | reverse complement strand
TATCTATAATTTGTTGTGTCATTTTATATCCTTATCAGAATGGTACTTCGTCGGTGTAGTCGCCAGGGTGCGGCGCGTCGTCCCAAGGTATTCCCCCATTTTCCTTGCTGCTATTGTTCTGCTGTTTCGGACGGCTTGTGTCGCCAGTGACGGGGCCTTCTGCAAGGATAATTTCGCCTTGCCGCATGACTTCGGCATAAGCCTCTTTGTCCGGCGTAATGACGTTGGCAATTTCATTATTCCAGTAGACCCGCCCGTCCTTTTCCGTGGGGCGGTCATTAATCTTGACGCGCACAGGGAAGACAAGACGTGAGAGAGACGTCACATCCTTGATCTTGGTCGGCTTTTTGGCTGCGAGGCAAATGGCTTTGAGCGTCGCACCACCAATTGTGCAGGCTTTTTCTTGGTTGGGCGAAAGCCTGGCTGTCTGGCCCGCAAGTGGGAGGGTTATGTTTTGGCGGAAGCTTACACCGCTGTAGCTGCCCTTTGTAACAACAAACTGGCAATATATTTGGCGTAGACCAGATTGCGCCACAGAGATGTACGGATTTTCTCTTGCCCTTCGGTCTTCACTGGGCTGTAGGACTTCCATCTCCACAAGGACGATGCTTCCAGCAGGGACGGGGCCATTGCCAAACTCGCGCTGTTCGCTTGCATCAGAAAAATCAAGCATGTTTCTGTTCCTTTTCTTTCGGTACGTTGTTTTCGTTTTTAGCGTCGCCAGGGTTCACAGTGTTTTTGTCAGCGCCGCCAAGCCCCCAATATTCACGAATGGTCGAATCAACAAACTTCAAGTCATTGTCGATTTCGCGTGGGAACATATCCATAGGACTTTTTGCTGTATTGAATCCATCCGACTGCGTGTCGAACCAGTGCCGTGTGCCATCTGTTTGAGTCAGCAAAACAATGCTGAACAACCCTTCAACAGTAAGCTGATTGTCCAGCATCTTGCCAACGGTCTTAGCCTTCACCTTGCCGCTATCAGACGTTTCAGTATGGTGAAGGAAGTACACAATGCAATCAGGCGGTGTTTTTTTAATGATGAATTGCAGAAGCTCGTAAAAAGCCACCGCGATCTCAGTAAACTTGTCGTAGCCCTTCTCTTTGACGCGAGAAAACATCTCGAAGGCCATGAGTGCTTGGCTGTCGTCAATGACGTAGCAGCGCCGCGCGGGCTTTTTCAGCATGTCGGTTATATACTGGTAGGTTGCGCCATTGGCGCAGGGCAACTTGGTGCGAAAGGGAAGCGGCTTGGATGCCACGTTGAAAATGCCCACATCGTCAGGGCTGAAATTTCGGAGCGACGTTGATTTGCCGCTGCCGCTCTCTCCAAGGATAAGTACCGGGATTCCCATAGCGTTCCTCGTTCATAGCGTTATAGGGTTCGCTGGTTTGGTGTTCATTAAAAGAAAACGGCCCCTCAACGGAGCCGACAAACTCCCCTGTATCGGGGCACATCGTTACATTGCCGCAGGTTGGCGCGGCGCGTGGGCAGTGGGTGAGGTGGCGGCACATGGCTAGGGTTCCTGTGCGTCGTCTTGCATGTCTTTGAGCGTGTTGAAAATGACATCAGCGTCATAGAACACGCTGCCAGCCTCTTCCTTACAAGACAGGTCTTCATAGTATTCATCGCCGTAATGTCGGTAGTCGCAGCCAACTTTTATGCCCACCTTCTTGCCTGCTCGATGTATATGTTGCCGAAAGGTGCAGCCTCCGTGGAATTCCAACGCGTGGGCGCAGTTTATGTTGCTGTCATCATCGTCGAAGCGCGTGAACATAGGATGGGTTTCAAAAATATAAACATAAATAAACCAGCCGTGCTTTGAGGGAATTACATCTTTAACACCCTCAAAAAAAACATGCGTGACCTCAACGCTAAATGTCGCTGCCTTGCGAAACCATGAATCCTTTTTCTCCCAGTTTGCATTCATCCCCTACCCCCTCGGCGCTTGCCGTGCGCCACTGCGGCGCTGGTTGTTGTACAGTTGGCACGACCAGCACAGCGTCATTCCGGGTTGCGCGGGTTGTTTGCACCGGACGCACAGGCCGTGGGCACTGAGTGTGTGGTAGCGGTCGCGCTGGTATGCGGCCCTTTGTGTGCGGAGTGCTTCACGACGGTTCATGCCGCCCCCTTCGCCGCTCTGAATGCGTCAATCATTTCTTCCGTTGTGTAGCAATAAGCCACGACACACGGGCGGTGATGAAATATGAAGATGCACTTGATCGGGCGCTTGCGGCGCTTCTGCCGATTGAATTGCACTACGGCCATGTCGCTACCTCCAGAGATTGAAAAGCCGCCCACACCAAAACGATGAAGGCGGCTATAATTACGCGCTTGATTGTGGCGCTACGCAGCATTGCGCACGTCCTGCGGGTCATGCGAGGGGCGCGGCGGGCATTCGTAAGGTTCGCCCTGTTCAACGCCGTGGATGCGCTCCTGAACCACCACACGAACTGAGGTCATTCCCTCGTCCTGAAGCTTGAGTTGGTGCAACCATGCCTCGCGCTGGCTGTCGAACTTGTTGCCCTCTCCGTCCTCGGAAAAGACGTAGTGTCCGGGCCCTTCAAGAGCCGTGTTTGTAACGAGCTGGCGGGCAGATTCCAGTTGGGATGTTAGATCATATACCTTGAGGCGCAATGCTTTAGCC
>JAEYWQ010000265.1 GCA_023428885.1 Bacillota bacterium | reverse complement strand
GGTTGATACACCATAAAAATACGTATTACACAATCAGGTTCAGGATTAACCGTAAGTTTTGCATTGTCAGTGTATTCAATGGTTGGAAAGCTAATTATATTATATGGATTCTTTTCCATGTAAGGTAGCCAATAATCAATAAATTCTTCCGACTCCTTTTCGTTTAAGCCCAGGATGAAAAGCTTTTCTTTTAAAAAGAGCTCTGTATCTTCCCCGCTAATACAAAAGCCTTGGGATAGATCAAAATTAATATCGCCTTCCCCTTCCCAAAACAGGTATGGATATTCATTACCGTCCTGATTTATTAAGGTTCCATCTGGATAAGCTATTACCTTCCAACCATCTTCATAGTTGGGAATGGTCTGGGTTAACTCGCCATGAAAATCAAGTTGAACTGAGATCTTAGTTTTCTTCTCTGGATAAAGGTAGATGACTGGTTTCTTCACTTTTACATTATCAAAATCTACTGGACTCTTAACATATTCAGTAATGTTAATTCCTGAAAGCTCAAGTTGGTCTTTTTCTACTTCTTTTTTATCTTGATAGGTAACTATAACATCGTCACCAACACAGTAATCACTTTCTAAACTTGTATATACCTTATACGTTACTTCTGGTGAATCTTTGCTTTCTGCAAGGAAATAGTTCTCTTCAATTTGTTTTACCCTAAGTGTAATAGATGTTGTATCTTTCTCATTCTTTTTCTCTTTCTCGCAAGAAGCTGTACAGCATAACAATAATACAAGCAATACTAATATTAACTTTTTCATATATGTTCTCCCCTAAGTGTCAAGCATTTTCTTTTTTCATACTTCTTCCAAATATACATTCCATGCTCATAATTACTTAATAAATCCCCTTAGTTACTTCTTTTAGCCCACTTCATTAAACTATCCCATCGATCTTCAACACCAGCACCCGTCGGAAAATGATCTAACAAGAATAAAAACATATAAGCAATTACAGCTAAAATCATACGAAAAAATATTCTCATTGAAATTCCTCCTGATTTATATAAGCATATGTTGCACTTATTAAAATGAAACGGTTTCTAACAAACCATATAACCAGTCCTTTTCTATCTTAGCAGTCCCATTATCATGATAAACATTATCATGTAATCTTCTTGCTGCTACAATTGGTATGCATTCCAATATTTTTTGTCTATTGATCCCTGACAAATCACAATAATGTAGCAGATAATCTTCATTAAATTTCCGAAACACCCTTGCTATAGCATCTGAAAGTAAATGATCAACCACCGGCGAGTTCAAAGTCATATAGCTCCAGGCAACATCTAAGCACGGATTCCCAAAGCATGCTCCATTCCAATCTATCACCCGATATCCTGTTTCATCCCCAATTATATTAAACGGTTGAAAGTCACCATGGCATAACCTTTGTCCATGCGGTATCCGATCGAGCAATCGAAGTAATGAATCCAGCAAACCTTCTTGTAACTCTTCTAACTTATCCTGTAAGCTTAGAATTCGTTGCCTTAGCATCTCATGTAGTGATGGCAACTCAGTTGTTATCTTCTTATGAATCTCATAATGCATCTTGGCATACTGGTATGCCATTCTTATTTCATAGCAACCATGTAACAGGGGGTCAGCAAAAACATTACCTTGTATACGTTCATATATTAATGCTTGTTTCTCTTTTATAAAGGTGGAACCTAGCAACTTGGGTATATCTAAGATAAACTTGTTTAACAGCTCACCAATGTATCTCTCATTGTTTATAACATTGTCATCAACATGAGCTTTATAAATCTTTATCACTTGATCTGTATCCCATTCATACACTTGGGAAGTACCACCACTTCCAAGCAGTCTTCCAATTCTATTCTCCATTATAATCCCCCTAATTACTTATCTCGCATCCTCCCATAGCAGAAAAACAGATTTTTTCTTTTCAGCATTACAAAGAAGCAAAGTATAGAACTGTCAAGGTTACCACTCCATTAATTAAATTATGCATTAAAATAGGCCCCAGTAAGCTTTTCGTTTTAAAAAATGTAATACAATAAAATATAGTAACGCTGATTACAGTCAATTGCTGCAAAAAATTAATATATATAATTCGAAATGGGAATAAATGAAAATCAATATGCCCTGCCATAAAAACGATCATTGAAATCAAAACAGCTAAAAGATATAAATTCCTTTGCTTCTTAATATAAACCTGCATGGTTTTTAATATTACAGTGACAATTAACCCTCGGTAAAATAACTCTTCACTGCTGCCAGAAAGCAATACCTCAAACAGAAAATAGCCAAGCACATTTCTTTGATTCATCGCAAAATTAAAGTGAAATTGGGAACCATTTGAATACATAATGTAACTTACACCAAATTGCATCAATGCCCAAACAATAACAAAAGCGATAGAGTATATAAGGCTTATCTTAGCATTATTAAAATTAAAACCAAACTCTTTTAATTTTATATGTAACAGTCTTCCGACTAATAAAATGAGTAGAATATACAGTACTAATTGCATGATATGATGTAAAAATAAATACATAAATGCATTCTCAGGATCAATCCCTTGATAGATAGGATAGAGATCAAATGAGACCTTATACATCCATCTGCTAATATAATTCTGTGCTATAATTACAGCTAATGTAATTATCGTTATAATCAAATATGGCATTCGCTTACCTTTGGCTATCATGTCCTTATTAACTCTCATTTCTTAGTTTTTACTCATTATAACATTGTAACTTTTTATTGTAAATATATACCATAGGCAATAACCTTCCAAAACGCTCAATTCACGTTTTGGAAGGTTATCATTCAATAATTCATTCGTTTTTACTTCACACGATAATAACATGATGTTTCCCATCATCCTTTAGAGCTATTCGATTTCCTTTCATTAGCTGATTATCCACCTTCAACTCCTCAGTGGTTAACCTTCCTTTACTTCGGCTTTCGATTCGTATCTCATAGCTGGTATCATGATATTTATAGTGAATCGTGTAGTCTCCAAACTCTTCTGGTGTTGCAGGAGCAATGACTAACTCACCGTTCTCTATTCGAAGCCCTAAGAAGTAGTTTACTAAGCCCTGATACATCCAACCTGCGGAGCCAGTATACCAGCTCCAGCCACCTTTACCAGTATAAGGAGGGCTTAAGGAGATATCGGCAATCATCACATATGGCTCCTTTTCATATCGAAGTGCATCTCTTTTGTGATGGGTAGTATGAATCGGATTTAATAAGGTGAATAGGTTATAAGCCATCTTATGATCACCAATCATCGCCGTGGCAATCGCCAGCCAAACTGCTGCATGAGTATATTGACCACCATTTTCTCGAATTCCTGGGATATAATTCTTAATATATCCTGGATTGTTCTTAGTTTTATTAAATGGTGGGGATAAGAGCAGTGACATGGATTCTTCTTCTTTGATTAAATATCGCCAGGCAGACTGCATGGCTGTTTTTGCTCTTTCTTTCTTACCACCCTTAGAAATTACACTCCAGGACTGACTGATGGAGTCGATTCTACACTCGTCACTTTCCTTAGAACCCATCTTTGCTCCATTGTCATAGTAAGCTCTCAAATACCAATCTCCATCCCAGGTATATGCTTCGATGTTTGAAAGTAAAGCTTCTCTCTTACTTTCTAATTCCTTAGCAAACTCGCTATCTCCTTCTAGATTACATAATGGGATAAAATCAGTAAGAACGGTGTAGAAAAACCAAGCCAACCATACGCTTTCGCCTTTCCCTTCTTTCCCTACCTCATTCATACCATCGTTCCAATCACCACCTCCCATTAACGGAAGACCGTGCTCTCCAAGACGGGTAATAAGGATGGTTTTCTTACAATGCTCATAAACACTTCCTGTTTGTTCTGAAATGTTTGGTGTAAACATGATTTCATGCTGATATGCCTCTAAGATTGGACCTGAAATATAAGAAACCATCTCTTTTAAAATCGAAGTATCCTGAGTACTGCGAATATAGGCTGCAGTGGCATATGGTAACCACAAAAGGTCATCTGTGATTCTGGTACGAACACCTACCCCCATAGGTGGATGCCACCAGTGTTGAACATCTCCCTCCTCAAACTGCCTGCTACAAGCAATAAGGATCTGATTTCTTAATACATCTGCTTTTGTCAGCTGTAGAGATAAGGTATCTTGGAGCTGATCACGAAAGCCATAGGCTCCGCCACATTGGTAAAATGCTGCTCTTGCATTAATTCGACAAGATATCGTCTGATATAACAGCCAACCATTCACCAGATAGTCAATGGCTTTATCATTAGTTTTCACTTGAATCGAACCTAAGGTTTCCTTCCAATAGTCCTTAACCCACGCTAGCTCATTGATAATCTGCTTATTATCCTTATACTTATAACGTATATCTTTGATTTGATTAAAATCCGTACTTTGTCCAAGTCCAAATAAAACAGTCTTACTCTCTTTGGCTGGAATGGCAACGGATACTTGAATGACTCCACAAGAATCGTAGCAAACACCGGTATGGTTGGAAAGCTTGCTATCTAAACCCTGTGGATGAAATACCGTTCCTTTTGGTCCAAGAAACTCTTTCCGGTCACCAGTATATGCTTTAATCATTTCATTGGAAAACATAAATGCATAGTGATTGACAAAGCTTGAGTTATAAATATTTTGAGCAAAGAGATATTCGTGCTCATTATTGTAGGCTGTTAAGATATAAGGATTGGTATGCTCTCTTTGTGTACCTAACACCCACTCCACATAATATGTTAGTGTAAGGTACTTTACATTATCTGAATGATTTGTCAACTCTAGTTCCCAAAGCTTGACTGGTTCGTTAAGAGGTGTGAATACTGTTAATTCCTGTTCTAGATCATCTTCTTGATGAAGAAACTTCGAATATCCAAATCCATGTCTTACTCGATAAGTTCCTTTATCCGTTCTACCTAGGGATATGGGTGTGATAACCTCTCCTGTGATTTCATCAAAGATATAGATCACTTCAGAAGCCATATCAGTCACTGGATCATTGGACCAAGGTGTGATCTTATTCTCTCTACTATTATTCGACCAGGTAAAACCAGCTCCCGCTTCTGATATATGAAACCCAAAGCTCTTATTTGCTATCACATTAATCCAAGGGACTGGTGGTTTATTGGCACCGGAAAGTAGAATTTCATATTCCCGCCCTTCATTAATAAATCCACCAAAACCGTTAAAATATTCGTAATCAGAACTCACTTCCTCATTTTTTATCTGCGCTACGCTCATGGTTAAAACCCTTCACCTCCTTGTTTTCCTTCTATTAGTCTTCAACGAAAACATTTTGATTCACTTGAAAGTAAATTCCTGTTTGGTCTGTTATCACTACCCGAGCCACCGTTAGTAATAAATCGATTTCTGCTGGTATCATCTCGTAGGAATGAAGCATGAATAAACTAGGTTTGTCACTGCTTTCATCATATATTCTTAGACTTGACGTCATCTCATTGACTAAATCGTCCAATTCCTGCAGATATCCATGCTTTGCATCACTAAGGATCACCAAATCCACTGGGACACGGTTCATCTTAAAATACTCATAGGCTTTTAGTGCATCCCGAATCATACTTGCATCCTCCATGGATTTTACCCGCAAAAGCATAATTGCGGTATCACCAGACACACCAAATCTCCATAAGAAGCTTTGGTTTTTGAAGTTTCTACGAATGCTTTCCACTGGGCCACGATAGTCTGCAATTGGATAAAACAATGGAGTGATAAGCTCTTGAAAAGCATTCAGCTGTGGCTTTGTAATCTCAAGATACTTTAATTCGATTTCGCTTTGCAATCTAAATTTCTCGAAGATATCATCGATTCGATAAGCAACATTTAATTCATCACCAACTTTAAGAACTTCCTCTTTGCTAACGGCAACACCAGTTATGAAGGAAATACTAGCAGACTCCTTTGCTTTTAACGATATGGTTACTCTTAGGCTCATAATTGGGTCATTACAGAAGCCTGATTGATTGGACAATGCTACACTGTTGGCAACCACGTCTGGTGATCCTAACGTATGATTTCGACCTATAAACTTAAGTCTGTCATTCTCGTATTCCACCTTATGAAGTAGCTTTTCCTGGGTTTTTACCATATGCATCAAGTAAGGATTTTCACCTCCCTTATTGCTCCGCCGTTTGGATAAGAATATAGATTGTTCTTCTAGAAACTCACTTTCCATAAACAATTTATTAAAGGCAGGATGGCTTAACTCAGCCAGGTGAGTATCACCCACTACTTCCATATAGCTTGTTAGCTCCATGGTTTTTATTTCATTAGAAAGATTGGTTAAGGTTACTTTTCGAATCTCTAAATTATAATCTGGTGATAGAGTAACACTTGTGTGTGTTGATATATCCCCATCGACTCTCTTAAACTCTGCTTGATTAGCAGAAAACACTACCTGATATTCCTCAGGCTCCTTTCTAGTAGGATGATAAGCATAGCTCCAATATTCACCCTTACTGCGATCTTTAATATAGATATATATACCGGTATTGGCATACAAATCGGATCTCCATCGGTTTAACATGATATTCTTATATTTGCTAAATCC
>JAEYWQ010000181.1 GCA_023428885.1 Bacillota bacterium | reverse complement strand
TTATAGGATATTTCACGGGACTTTTTATGAAAAAGGCTCTGCGTTCCAAGATGCAGAACCGCAAACTTTTTTATAGATTTATTTGTAAATGATGTATATCTATTATATAATGTTCTTCAAGGAAATAAGTGGGATGAACGTTTATATAAAAAACAAACCGAACTATTATGAAGTATGTAAGAGTAAACGATGAATAGATACGAAGGTGAGTTTAGGGGGAACGGGATGGAACAAAGATTTGATTATGAAAAACAGCATATAAAAGGGAAGCTCCATGCCATGGAAAGAATCGAAATGATCCTTGATCAGGGTAGCTTTCAAGAAATCGGTTCTAATATGATTAATTATCATAGTAACCAAGACAGTTTTAAAACGCGTCTACCTTATGACGGTGTGATAACTGGCTATGGTGAGATTAATAAACAAAAAGTTTTTATATATTCTCAAGACTTTACGATACAAGGTGGAACTTTAGGATTAAACCACGGGAAGAAAATAAGTAATGTCATTAATTTGGCAATAAAAGCTAAGTGCCCGATTATTGGAATTAATGATTCTGGTGGTGCTCGTATTCAAGAAGGGGTGAATGCTCTAGCAGGATATGGTGAGATATTTTATTACAATACCTTAGCCTCGGGGTATATTCCACAGATCTCAATTATAGCAGGTACTTGTGCTGGTGGTGCCGTATATTCATCAGGTATTACAGATTTTATCTTTGTAATCGATCAAATCAGTCAGATGTATGTTACCGGAAATAAGGTGATCCAAAGTGTTACTGGTGAGAAATGTACCTTGGAAGAACTAGGTGGAGCGAGAGCTCATGCTTCTACCTCTGGTGTTGCTCATTTTTATGACAATTCGGAAGCAGAGTGTTTTGAAAAGGTTAGAAGATTAGTAACACTTCTTTCAGGAGACTCACAAGAGAAAACACATAAAAACCTATTTGGACAACTATTTCATAAGCAAAAGACTAGTATTGATGAGATATTACCTGAAAACAATAAAAGAACTTATGATGTGAAAAAAGTCATAGATCAAATCATAGATCCTAATAGTTTTTTAGAAATTTCCCAAGATTTTGCTCAGAATCTTGTGATAGGGTTTGCAAAACTTGATAACAAAACGATAGGACTTATCGCGAATCAACCATTATGTAAATGTGGAGCCCTTGATTGCGATGCAAGTGATAAGGGAGCTAGATTTGTCCGTTTTTGTGATGCTTATGATATACCGATAATAACACTGGTGGATGTACCAGGCTTTATTCCAAGTGTTGCGCAGGAGCATAATGGAATTATTCGGCATGGAGCCAAACTTTTATATGCCTATGCAGAAGCTACTACAATAAAAATTACAGTTGTCCTAAGAAAAGCCTATGGTGGCGCATATATTGCAATGGGGAGTAAGCATTTACATACTGATTTTGTCTATGCTTGGGATAATGCTGAGATAGCCGTTATGGGTGCAGAGGGAGCAGTTCAGATTATCCATCAGAAAGAAATTAGCCGTCTGCAAGATAATGACAGACTAAACTATATCAATGAAAAAGTTCAGGAATATACTATAAATTATATGAATTCCAAAAAGGCATTAGAGGAAGGTTATGTGGATGAGATTCTTGCTCCAAGTGAAACAAGAAGCAGACTGATCAGTGATATTGCAATGTTATCTAATAAAAAGGATACCATCAAGATAGATAAAAAACATGGATGTATTCCACTATGAAAATTTTTTAGTTCTTATGCAAGCGTAACAAGGAAACTTTATAAAGAAGCAATAAGTAATGATTTAATAATAGTGTAGTGTTATAAACACAAAGGGGTGTCTGCTTTCAGGCACCCTTTTTTAATTAATAAGGAAATTGCGTCGTATTTCCTATTGATAAAAAATCCCTTCGGGCATGATAAGCAGCTTCGCGCGCGGAACAAAAGTGTGCTAGGATAACCAAAGTATGATAGCACCGTCAACAAATAAGAGTGGACATTTTTAGGTAAGGTAGAAAAAGCTGGCAAAATTATTATTTTTTATCAATAATGGAAATTCAACAAAATAACCAAAACACAATATACTATTTGTTAAAAATGGTACTAATAAATAGGTTGATAAGTGCGAAATTAAATTTTTGTTGTAAAAAATTCATAATGTAATACAATATAAATGTGACAAAATAACGAAAACAACAATCTTTTAAAAATAAGTGAATTTAACTAGAAAAAAAAATTAATTAGGTATAATCTATGGTAAGCAGAATTTTAATCATAGGAGGTGATATAGTTGGGGATATTTATTAAGAATAGAATATTAGTATTGGCGATTACCATCTGTATCACATTCTTTTTTTATCGAATTGTAGATTTCAGTGTTAGTAATGACCTTGTTTTTCATCACTACCAGGGTTTACAGCATAACCAAATGATAGCTAATAGTTTAGGAACGAACTCAAGTTTATTAAGCAATCACACAATTGTGTCAGAAACACATCCTAATATTAGTATTGATGTAGGTTTTATATTTGATGGATTTTATGGTGAAGATAAAGGTAGTCTGTTATTCTATATCATTTTACTAGCTTCTTTCTTAATGCTTCATATAATAACAATACAACTATTTTTCTTACTTGTACGAAGATGGTTGATAAAAACTAATATAATACAAGAACGACATAAATGTTTTATCTTAAAATATGTACATAGGAAGGATGGTAAGAAAAAATACTATCCTTCGTATGTGATTTGTTGAGATTGAAAACAAAGTAATTCTCAACTTTATACGCATTTTATATCCTACGGCAATCGATCGTATAACGAGGTGAAATCATGGAAGAATTTGCACGCGAACTGATGTCTAAGTTAGACACCAAAGATGCTTTCAGTATTCCAATTTTCGGTACAAAGATTCCTATACCTGAATCAGTCGTCGTGACGTGGGGAATCATGGCTTTGTTAATGATTCTGACACTGATTTTTGTAAGGAACTTGAAGCTTATACCGACAGGACCTCAACGATATATTGAGGCACTTATTGGATTCTTGAATAATTTCTTTAAGGGAATCTTAGGGGAACATGGAAAGAAGTATTTTCCTTTCCTGGGAACGTTAGCAATCTATATTGCATTTGCTAACTTAAGCGGACTTGTTGGAGTTACATCTCCAACCAAAGATTTAAGAGTGACAGCTGGATTAGCAATTCTAAGTATTTGCGTCATTGAGTATTCAGCAATTCATGAAAAGGGTGTTAAGGGATGGTTAAAAGGTTTTGCTCATCCAATGCCCATATTGCTACCAATCAATGTCTTAGAATTATTTATCCGTCCTCTTTCTTTATGTATGCGTCTTTTTGGTAATGTTTTAGGCGCATTTATTGTAATGGAAATGCTAAAACTGGTGGCAGAACCAATCTTACCTGTCCCATTTAGTATTTATTTTGATATCTTTGATGGTTTAATACAAACCTATGTATTTGTATTTTTAACATCATTATTTATGAAAGAAAAAATGGAATAGAAAACAAAGGAGATTTGATA
>JAEYWQ010000217.1 GCA_023428885.1 Bacillota bacterium | reverse complement strand
ATATTATTGTCTTTTATAAATTCCATTAAGAATGCATCTGATATATTTTCTTTTGGAGGTAAGTATCCATCATGTTCTAACCAATCCCATACTTTATATATCTTACCATTTATCAATTGATTATCTTTTAAGAATACTATAACTGCCTCAACAAGTCTTCTAAGATTTTCTATAGGAATATCTGCTTTAGTAAAAAGTACTCCTCCATTAAACGGTGACTTTAACTCCTTATATCTATTATATAATTCCTTGTCCATTTCTTTTCTCCTATTTCATAAACGGTATTTGGTCACCGGTCTAAACGTAATGTGCGGTTTTTCACCCGGAATGCTTACATGGTAATGTGGCTCGGTATGATATTCTGGAGCTCCTACATCATATGGGTGTTGTTCATATGTTACTTCTGTTCCATCAGGCAACTTCCATTTAACTTTATTCCTTCCTTGAGTATTAGGTCCATCAGGAATTTCTTTCCCTTCTTGACCTAATAATTCATCCATTTCTTCAGGTGTATCTGGAAATTTAGTATTTTCCGCTCCCTCTGTTGTAAGTTCTTCCTTTTTATTCTTTACCTTCGACCTTGCTTCTTCAATTTGCTTAATAGTTTCCTGATGTCTTTCGTTCATATTAATTAAATTATTAAATAAAGTAAAAATAATTATTGATCCAAAATCCAAAACTGATACAGCAGCTGTCCCAAATAATGCTAATTCAGATTCATTTCCATCTTCTTGATCACCTTTATCTATTTGACTAAAGTTTATATTAAGATACGACGCTCCTCCAGCAATTAAATTGGTATCTTTAAATACTTTTAAATATTCTGTTGAATTACGTACTTTATCTGCTTCTTCTCTTGCTTTAGACATTGTATTTTTACAGATTTTATACATTTCCATATCATTGTCTTCTTTTGCCCTCAGTGCCGCTTCTTTCGCTGCATCATACATCACCGTATATTTCTCAATATTGAACAAACCTTCCTCAGTAAGAATTTTTTTATCACTTTCTTTGATATGCCCCGTTGGGTCAATGTAAATTAATGGATTGTTTATAGAATATGTGTACAAATTTAGGCTCAGCGGATCATCCTTTTCTCCTGTATACGTATCCTCCTGCATAAATCTAGCTATCTTAGGGTCATACATACGTGCATTTAGATAATACAAATCAGTAACACTGTCATACTGGTAACCTGCATAGGTTATGTTATTATTTACAGTTTCATTGATTGCATTTCCACTTGCATTGTAATATTTTGTACCAGTTGAGTCAGGATTACCGAAAGCATCATAATAGTACGTAGCTCTTAATTTCCCGTTGGCATCAATCAGAGCCGTAACATCCCCATGTCCATTATACATATAGTAGAAGGTATCTGCTCCTGCCGTTCTTACCAATAGATTTGTTCCATATACATTTCTAGCTACTTGATTACCCTTTGGGTCAGTTTCAAGTATTACCTTGTCCGCTTCATAAAGGCTTCTTGTAGTAATACCATTTTCTCTTCGCTCTGTTCGATAATCTTCACCATTATACTTATAGGTGCAAGTTCCCTCTCCAGTAACCGCTTTTACAAGCTGGTTCCAGACATCATATTCATAGTTAGCAGCTCCTATAGCTACATCTTTTGCATTATTTGTAGTTGCATCTGGCTGACCTTCAATGTACATACCGAATTTTTCCTTCGGCGGATTGGATGGATCAATCTTCCTTGTCTGTTCAAAGGACTTTTTGGTCATGTTACCATTGTTGTCATAAACATAGGTGGTTGATTGTTGGATTCCATCGCTTTGTACCTGTGTCGTTGAAACTAATCGGTTCTGTTCATTGTAATGATAAGTAGTCGAAGCTATTGAACTTCCTGTCGAGATGCTAACAGTTACTTTCTCGGTTTCACGGTTTCCTGCTGCATCGTAAGTATACTGTGTCACCTTTCCGCTTGTTTCAGTCTCCTTCTTTGGTTCTATCACACGAATTAATCGGTTTAAACAGTCATAATTGTAGTTTGTTGTACCTTTCAGTACTCCATTAATTATTTCTGTCTTTGTTGTCTGGTTATGTGACTTATCATACTGATAGGTGTATTTGTCTTTTTACAACGGTCCAATTCATCTATAATTAATACTAAACGATTTCCCTGTTCCTCTAGAACTGTATCAAAAAACGCCTTAATCTGTTGAAATAATTCCTTATCATCTTTTATTTCTCCGAAATAATATCATCTCATTAAAGGAAACCGTACCGCACTTTAGTTGCATATTTAAAATTTTGCATAAGTCTGCTCAATACACCTACATAATTCTGCCAGACTGGTATTGTAATTTTTACATTATGATCTTATCATATCCGATGTTGTCATAATTTACCTTCATCATTTCTCTTATTATAATCTTTTTGGTTGTTAAGCACAATACATCCTTATAAACTCATCCGAACCATACCACGGTTTAAACCATTTAGCTGCCGCCGGCTCTTTTTCTATGAACTCATCCTTTTCATCTTCTTTGAATTTTGTTATAACATCAAATCTACTCATCCTCGTCCTCCTCAGTATCGTCGATGCCAAATATCATCTTGAGTCTCTCAAAGTTATACGGGTATGAGTTATCACCGTCAAACCTCTCCAGTTTATGACCATTATTATATTCAAACTCCCACTCCCACTGCGTACCATCACACACCGTGTATCCGAAGCGCTGAGTCGAATATCTTCTGCGCCATTCACCTATATGGAGATCTGCCAGTACAGCTGTAAAGGTAACTTTTGTGAAAGCTTCCACGTGATCAGTATCCATTCTTTCAAATGATTAACTCCATATTCAGATAAATCTACTGCTGTTACCTTAAATCCACTTTTTTCAAAAGCAATAGAATGCCTGCCTAATCCGCAGCCCAAATCCAAATAGAATTCCTGCCTTCACTTTTCCATTTTTTTTTATAGTAATAGCATTCTTCACATGGTTCTAACCAGCAGCCACCTTTTTCCTGTTCCCAATCTCATTCCTTTGATTTAGCCATATTGTCCTCGTATGATTATAAAGAAGTTTATAACCACATACTCCTTTCTAATAATTATTCTAATATGTCGCACTATTTGTGTCCTCTAAATTATATAAATGTTAAAATTTGGTAAAGTAAGTTGACATTTTCTGTATTTTTTGATAATCTCAACTTGAATTCATTACAATATAAGGGAGGGGTTTTTATGAATAAGAAATTGTTTGCAATTTTGTTTTTTGCTATTCTGTCGCTGGCATTTATTGCGCCAAAAACAGTAAAAGCACAAGAGAATGTCGATACACTTGTAGCAGAGATTGAAAAGTCAAAAAACGTAGGGGAGGGCTCTAGTTTTGACGGTAAATGCCTAGGTTGGGTTGCGACTATGTATAACAGAGCATACGGATGGGAAAATATAAGTTCCTGCTGTGCAAGAAAAAACTGCGATAGATGGCGCGATTCAACATCCCTCGATGTTCCGAAAGGCGCTGTTGTTTATTTTGACTTTGTTCCCAATAACTCATGGGGCATTACTCAAGGAACATGTGGTTCTTGTAATTATCACTATGGTCATATCGGTATTTATCTTGGAAATGATACAATGGCTCATGTTCGCGATGGTGCCATTTATCTTGAAAGCTTTTCAAAGGTATGCGGATGGCCTCATTACAATTACATTGGATGGGGATGGATGAATGATTGTGAACTTGGTGAAGAGAAAGAATCAGAAAAATCAATTGATATTCCATTTCCCGCAGCTCGTCCTGATGATAATATGTATTCCTCTTGGGGAGAATACCAAACTTCTACGACTATACCAACTGAGTCAGATACCTTAGCTATTGTTTATACTGACACCACTTATCATTACTTCCATTATCACAATAACTATTCAGGATATAACAGTATGTTGGATTCTGTTGAGGCAGACGGCTACTGGGGTTACTGTGATTTTACGACGAAAAATCGTATTACTAATACTCAGGGATTTCAGGATAAGGGTGGACGTACTTCTATTAGTCGCGGAGAAGGCGGACATTGTAGTTACCGCGGTTATGATTTCTGGTTCGAAGATATAATTACAACATACTATTACAGAACAAGAGAAGCTATTTCGACAGTCACTTTAGAGCCTTATATTTCAGAATCAAAAGTTTACACATATAAGGGGCTTTCTGTAAAACTCTTTCTTGAAAACGCAAATGGTAAAATTACCTGGTCCTCTTCCGACAAGAATAAAGGAACAGTGTCTTCCGATGGAGTTGTAAAAGCTTTAAAATCCAATAGTTCATTTAAAGTGTATGCTAATTGCGATGGTAAAAAATATACCTGTACGATAACAGTAGAAAAAACTAATCCAAATATAAAACTAATATCAAAGAAAATCTACTATGCTCAAAAGGAAGTAGTCCAAGTTAGAACTGCTCCAAATAATAATGCACTTACTCGTACTAAACTTACATACAATAACAAGGTGACTGTAGTGGGAAGCCTTAAGAATAAATCAGGTAATCTTTGGTATATTACAAGCGATGGCTTTTACATTTACAGCAAGAACCTTGGAACTATAGAAGTCGCAATTTCTAAACCCGAGCCTGAACCTGTAAAACTGAAATTGATTTAACTCAAGTTCCCGGAATTCAACAGGAATATGATACTTACGGTGTTGGATTGTGTACCATAGCAGCACGGGCGACACTACTGAGAAGTTAAAACCCCAGCTATGCTGGGAAGAATAGTAAGTGGAAACGATAAGGATATCACAAAAAAGCATCCTATGATAAACTGAGTATCGTGTCGCAAGCCAAACTCAATAGAGGCGGTCCAAATGGACAATAAAAGGTTAGTTCCATTGTGTATAAATTTTGATATATAGAAAAAATTTAGAAAACAATCTTGGCTGTGTCTTTCCCACTAATAGGGACTTTCACCCATTAGTAACGTGCGCCGCCAGGCGCACAACAAAAATAAAGTCCATCCCTATAATAATGGACTTTATCTAAAAATGCCTTAATTTATAACTATCTACGATGGATATGTATTAAGTTCAAAATTTTCTAGTTTTAACTCCCGCCATCTTTATGCCCGCTACCGCGGGCATTTCTTTTTTAAGTGTGATAGTGTCACTCAACCGCTTATTTTAATAACTTTGCAGATATTGATAGGCTTCCTCTAATGCAAAATCTTGCCATTTACGGAAATCAGGTGAATCTTCATTATCATGATTATCTGCTTCTGAGAATTTCACTGCATTTTTTGCATAACGCCATCTAAATAATTTATCATTATAAAAATATAATCTATGGGAGTCCGTGCTCTCTAAATATGCGAACATCAGCTTACCATATTCATAATAGTAATATCTGGTGTAAGAAATGCCATCTACACCCTTTCCAAGAACTACGCAACGTACATTATTATTTTCCAAATACTTTACTACTTTTTTACCAGAATTTATTTTAACATAAGTGCCATTATTAATCTTTTTCACCATGTCATTGTAAACAGCTCTAATCCTTAAAACCTCATTTTCAATTTC
>JAEYWQ010000108.1 GCA_023428885.1 Bacillota bacterium | reverse complement strand
GTCAAAAGCCATATTTACACTGTGGCAATGGCAATTTGATGAAAATGGCTTTTGACACTCTAATCTCAATAGGAAATTGCCTCATATTTCCTATTGAATAAAAAGACCTTCGGGCATGATATGTTCTACAAATTAATCATAACACTAGGCAATTCTCATTTCAACAATAAAAAAAATATTTTTTTAAAATAAATATTGAAAATTATATTCTCTTATGTTATAGTTAGATTTGCACAACGAAAATATGAAATACATAAAAAACACAGTCAAAAAATACAAAGCTTAAATGTTGTGAAGAGTTTTAAGAAATAAGAAAAAGGAGGAAGTCTGTGACAAATGAAGAAATAAAGGATCAGATTCGGGGAAATATAATTGTTTCCTGTCAGGCACTGAAAGAAGAACCTTTATACAGTCCTTACATAATGGGTCGCATGGCATATGCGGCTATGCTTGGAGGAGCGTCCGGAATTAGGGCGAATACGGTAGTAGATATTATGGAGATAAAAAAAACCGTTAACCTTCCAGTGATAGGAATAATTAAGCAGGAATATGAAGGTTGTAATATTTATATTACTCCCACAATGAAGGAAGTAGATGCCCTTGTTGCTTGTGGGTGTGAGATTATAGCAATGGATGCGACGAATAGAATAAGACCTGAGTCAATGCTACTGGATGAATTATTCAAAGAAGTGAGAGAAAAATATCCAGATCAATTGTTTATGGCAGATTGTTCTACCATAGAAGAAGGTATGCATGCAGCGGAACTTGGGTTTAACTTTATAGGGACCACCATGAGCGGTTATACAGAATATACAAAAGGAACAAAAATTCCTAATGTGGCTATGATAAAAGAACTAACTTTAAATAGTGGTAAACCTGTCATCGCAGAAGGAGGGATTTGGTGTCCTGAGGATTTGGAACAAGTCCTTGAAGCAGGAGCATTTGCAGCAGTAATAGGGACAGCCATTACAAGACCAATGGATATTACCAAACGTTTTGCACAGGTAATCAAGAAAAGAACCATGTAATAAAAAGGTGTTATCGTTAGTAATTAGCAAAAAGCTAATCTATATATGTATTCTAAGGAGGATATTACAATGAAGAAAAAGGGTTTGGCAATGTTATTAGCAGGTACAATGTTACTTAGCCTAACAGCATGCGGAGGAGCAAAAACTGATTCAACAGTAAAAGAAACACCAACAACAGCAGCAGTGAAAACAGAAGCACCAGCAACAACAGAAACGAAAACAAGCAATGAAGTAACAGAGATTACCTGGTGGGCATTTCCTACATTTACACAGGAAAATGCTAATGATGGTCTAGGAACTTATGAACAGAAGATCATCGATGCTTTCCAAACAGCTAACCCAGACGTTAAAGTGAAGTTAGAAACCATCGACTTTACATCAGGTCCTGAGAAAATAATCGCAGCAATCGAAGGTGGAACTATCTGTGACGTTTTATTTGATGCTCCTGGACGAATTATCTCTTATGGTAAATCAGGAAAGCTAGCTCCTCTTAATGATATGTTTACAGCTGAATTAGCAGCAGATGTGAACAACGATGCTTTATTACAGGCTTGTAAAGCAGGAGATACTGCATATATGTATC
Organism: Bacillota bacterium; assembly: GCA_023428885.1. Lineage (GTDB taxonomy): Bacteria > Bacillota > Clostridia > Lachnospirales > Lachnospiraceae > Lachnoclostridium. The sequence continues at coordinate 9,118 of JAEYWQ010000108.1, read as the reverse complement.
CAATCAGCTCAGCACCTTTCTATATGGCATTCAACAAAGCGATGTGTGATGACGCCGGTGTTACTGATTTAATTAAAGATGGCTGGTCAACCGATGATTTTACAACTGTTATTACAGCTTTAAGAGATAAAGGTTATAATCCAGGTTCTGTATTCTGTAGTGGACAGGGCGGAGATCAGGGAACAAGAGCATTCTTCTCCAACCTTTATAGCGGTTCTATTACAGATGATGCAGTTACAACTTATACAGTGAATGATGCAGCAGGTGTAAAAGCTCTTACTTATATACAGAATGCAGTTAACGATGGTTTACTCATGAACGGTTCTGCTTACAATGGTGGTGATGATATCCAGAACTTTGCAAATGGACAGACTTCCTTTACATTATTATGGTCACCAGCACAACCAAGTACACAAAAAGCATTATTAGAGGGCAGCGGTGTTGAATTTATCGAAGTTACTTTCCCTTCCGATGATAAGGTAGCTGAACTTGAGTACCTTGTAAATGGCTTCTGTGTATTTAACAATGGTGATGACGCTAAGATCGCAGCTTCCAAGAAATTTATTCAATTTATCTGTGATGATTCCGAATGGGGTCCAAAGAATGTTGTAAGAACAGGTTCCTTCCCAGTTCGCCAGTCCTTTGGTGATGTATATGGCGGAGATGCTAGAATGGCTGAACTTGCTACATGGTCCAAATATTACTCTCCATACTACAATACAATTGACGGTTTTGCAGAAATGAGAACATACTGGTTCCCAATGCTTCAGGCAGTTATGAATGGAGATAAGGATCCTCAGACAGCAGCAGATGAATTTGTTGCACAAGCAAACCAATCAATTGCAAATGCACAATAATAAAGCTTACAAATTACACTGAACTATTTTTCTCTCCGTGTGCCTGTGAAGTTGGTACACGGAGAGAATGTAAAATTACCTTAGATAAAATTGGTTTAATAACAGGTCCGGAAAGCCGAAGATAAAGAATGGTGTTCCAGAGAAATTATAAGTGGAAAGGTATTTTGGTGAGGGAAACATGAAGAAGATAAGTAAATTAAAATTAAGAGAGACACTGGTATCCTATTGCTTTCTGGCTCCCGTGCTGGTTTTCTTTATCGTATTTGTCTTAGTACCAATGGGGACTGGGATTGTAACAAGTTTCTTTAAATACACAATGACAGATTTCAAATTTATTGGTCTTGAAAATTACGTACATATACTTAAAGATCAAGTATTCTTAAAAGCACTTAGAAACACACTCATTATTGTTGTTGGCTCTGTGCCAATTGTAGTTGGATTTTCACTATTTGTTTCATCACAGACCTATGAGAAAAAGGCGTTTACACGTTCCTTCTTTCGATGTGTATTCTTTCTTCCTGTAGTAACAGGAACAGTTGCAGTAACAGTAGTTTGGAAATGGATATATGATCCACTATCTGGTATTATGAACTTTATATTAAAGGATGGTTTAGGAGTTATCGATCGGAATATTATGTGGCTGGGCGATAAGAAATATGCTCTTGTAGCTATTGTTGTAATACTGGTTACAACAGCTGTTGGACAGCCAATCATCTTATATATTGCTTCAATGGGAAATATAGATAAATCTTTTATTGAAGCTGCTGAGGTAGATGGTGCTACCAAGTTTCAGTTATTTTGGAAAATAAAATGGCCAGCACTCTTACCAACAACATTATATATCGTAGTTATAACAACAATTAACTCTTTCCAATGTTTTTCCCTAATTCAGCTGCTTACATCGGGTGGACCGAACTATTCGACTACAACTTTAATGTATTACTTGTATGAAAAAGCATTTAAGTTGTCGGAATACGGATATGCAAATACCATTGGTGTATTTCTTGCAGCAATGATTGGACTTATCAGCTTTGCTCAATTTAAATTGCTTGGCAACGATGTAGAATATTAGGAGGAGAGTAAGCAATGAAGAAAAAATTTACACCATTTAGTGTATTTTCAATAGCAGTTTTAAGCTTTTTAACCGTTCTCTTTGTTTTTCCTTTTTATTGGATCATGACTGGTGCTTTCAAATCACAGGCAGCGGCAGTGAAGATGCCACCACAGTGGTGGCCAGCAAGCCCGACTTGGGAGAACTTTGAGAAGCTGCTTTTTCAGAATCCAGCAACACGATGGCTATTTAACAGCGTATTTATCTCTTTAGCGACTATGCTTGCTGTTTGTGTTGTATCATCACTGGCTGGTTATGTATTGGCTAAGAAGAGATTTTATGGACAGAAATTAATATTTAGTGTATTTATCGTAGCAATGGCATTACCAAAGCAGGTTATTCTGGTACCTTTGGTTCGAATGATTAGCTCCATGAACCTCCATGATACTTTGGCTGCGGTCATACTACCTCTCATTGGATGGCCGTTCGGAGTGTTCTTAATGAAACAGTTTAGCGAGAATATTCCAACTGAGCTTTTGGAAGCAGCGAGAATTGATGGCTGTAATGAGCTTACTACCTTTACAAGAATTGCATTTCCGATTGTAAAACCGGGATTTGCATCACTAGCAATCTTTACATTTATTAATACCTGGAATGATTACTTTATGCAATTGGTAATGTTATCTTCTAGAAAAAATCTGACAGTTTCATTAGGTGTTGCAACACTGCAAGCAGAATTATCCACTAACTATGGACTTATTATGGCAGGTGCGGCATTAGCGGCTATTCCAATAGTAACAGTATTCGTGATTTTTCAGAAATCTTTTACGCAGGGTATCGCCATGGGAGCTGTAAAGGGTTAATGATCAAAATCGGGTTATCGTTGATAATTGGGAGAACCAATTTAGACGATAGCCTTTTGTTTTAAGTAATGTTAATTGGAGGTTACATATGAAAAAGAATAAAATACAGAAAGGTTATGGACCAAGTATAAAAGTTCAGCTCATTATCGGATTTATTCTTCCAATATTATTTTTAATTTTTATTGGGATGTTCTCCTATGAAAAGGCTAGAATGAACCTAATCAGTAATTACGAGAAGGCGACACTCAGCTCTATTTCAATGGGAAGCAAATATCTGGATTTTGGCTTCGAGATGGCAGTTTCAGATACACTACAGCTCACCCTTGACAGCAGCCTGGCAGATTATGCATATGGACGCTATGAGAAGGATCCGGGGCAGGCTAACGTCATATATAATAAATTAGTATCTTCCATGATGGTAAAACAAACATCGAATTCATTTGTTCATACCATGCGAATTATTCCTAAGAGTATGGGCAAGGTGATGACCACTGGAAGTGGATCTGGCAAAGGTTTCTTTGAAGAATGGGCGAAATCTGAAGAAGGCCAGAAGCTATTGACCGGAAAATCTAATTTCTCATGGATGGGAAAACACACATTTATTGATGAGATGACTCAATCAAAGGATGATGATTACGCCATATCTTATATTGGTGTTCTAACGAATAAAGCAGCATGTGTAGTAATTGATATCAGTAAAGACTCTATTGTTGAAAGTTTAAAGAGTCTGAATCTAGGAGAAGGTAGTCTGCTAGCATTTATTACAAAGGATAACAGAGAGATTACATATTATAGTGAGGGGGAAACAAGGGATAATAATACAGGATTAGAAGAGCTGGTATTTACTAATCAAGATTATTATATGGCTTCTATGGATAATGAGGAGATGTCTGGCTACGAATATATTACCTATCAGGGGGCGGATTACCTCTTTATGTACAGCAAGTCAGAAATAAACGGAAGTAGCATATGTGCCCTGGTACCCAACTCCATAGTGACAAAAGGGGCATCTGATATCAAAAATATGACTAATATTCTCGTAATTATAGCCTGCATTGTGGTTGGCATACTAGCAGTTATCATATCTCTCAATATTAGCACTTCCATGAATAAAATCATTCGTAAGCTAAAAAAGGTATCCGGAGGAGATCTTACTGTACAGCTGCCAACTAAAGGGAAAAGTGAGTTTAGCCTATTGTCCTTAAACATCATGGGAGTGGTAGGCAACACTAGAAAGTTAATTCAAAGAGTGCAGGATACTCTAGGGATGGTACAGGAGTCTACGGGGAAGGTATCCTCAGTATCTGATAGAATATGGAGTATATCGGAGAATATTTCTGCTGCAGTAAAGAATATTGATGAGGGAATTTCTGATCAGTCAGAAAACGTGCAAAGCTGTGCAACGATGATGGGGCAACTATCGGACCGTATTGGTGAGATTAATAGAAATACGTCTGAAGTCGAAAAGTATACCAATTCTACTCAGGATATGATAGTAACTGGGATAACTACAATAGAAGAACTATCAGGACAATCCCATTCGACGACAGAAATCACAGAAAAAGTTCAAGAAAATGTGGAGCTGTTAGTAAACGAAGCTTCCAAAATTCACGATTTTATCGGTACTATCAATGAGATATCAGAACAAACGAATCTTTTAGCCTTAAATGCTTCGATAGAAGCTGCAAGAGCAGGACAGGCAGGTAGAGGATTTTCTGTTGTAGCTGAGGAAATACGAAAACTTGCAGAAAGATCGATGAAAGCTTCCACAGAAATTGAGCAGGTTGTTATTTTAATTCAGCAGAGAATGGTTGAAACAGCAACCGTTGCAGGACGTGCAGGAGACGTAGTCGAGAAACAAACGCTAAAGGTGAAGCAGACAAAGGATGTATTTGACCATATCAATGCATATATGAAGCAACTACTTGACCAGCTTGCAAATGTGTGCGAAAACGTCAGATTAGCGGATGAAGAACGTTTAGTTGCTATGGAAGCAATAGAGAATATCTCTGTTGCATCCTTACAGACAGCTCAATCCTCATCCATTGTTAATAAGACGGTGGAGGGCCAGTTAGATATTGCAGATATCTTGAAGACAGCAGCAGGGGAATTAGGACGTAACATGGAGGAATTGACCGAGTCACTGTCTGTATTTGAGATATAGATGGGCAAAGTATCATAAGCATATTTATGTAAAAAAGGAATACCGTCCTGTATCCAAAGTTGCTTAATTATTAGCAAATTTGGGTACAGGACGGTATTAACCATTTTGATATATTATTGAAGTATAGAAGATAAAAACCACAAGTTTTTACTATAGTCGGCAACATGATCTTCAAAATCTGAAACGATTACAAAATCACCATCTGCATCTGCTTCATTTCTAATTTCAGTTGCTAGTGCTTTCATTGTATTTAAGTCTTTTTGAATGATCTCAAGGAGTGCAGTACTGGTAAACTTATCCTCATTCATGAATCACCTATGCAATAAGGTGCTTTGTGACAAGATACACACGATCGGCAAGTTTATTTTCGTAAAAGGCTTGTATAAATCGTTTTGTCTAGGTAATATAGTATAGACAACTAAGGAGGATTCATAAGATATGGAGATTAAGAAAGTTGTAATCGTTGGCTTAGGCGCTTTAGGAGTTATGTATGGTGACTTTTTTACTAAGAAGCTAGGCAAAGAGAACGTTGAATTTATAGCGAATAGTAATAGGATAAATAGATATATAGTAGATGGAATCTACTGTAATGGAAAAGCCTGTGATTATACCTTTGTGGATGAAGAAGATGCCACAGATCCAGCAGATTTGTTGATCTTTGCAGTGAAAGCCACAGGATTAGAGGCAGCAATCCGAACAGTTAGAAATAAAGTATCCAAGAATACGATTATGATGTCCTTGTTAAACGGAATATCCAGTGAAGAAATCATTGGAAATGTTTATGGGATGGAGAAGATCATTCATTGTGTTGTACAAGGTATGGATGCAGTTAAGGTAGACAATAAAGTTACTTATTCTCAATTTGGCCAAGTTTGTTTAGGAATAGCAGAGCAGAGTGAAGATAAAAAGCAGAAATTACAAGTGGTACTTGAATTATTCCAAAAGGTAGAGATGCCATATACCTTAGAGAAGGATATTATCCGTAGATTGTGGAGTAAATTTATGCTTAATGTGGGGGTAAATCAAGTTATTATGATTTATGAAGGAACTTATGAAACCGTTCAAACACCTGGTGAAGCACGAGATCTCATGCAGAATGCTATGAAAGAAGTACTTATGTTAGCACAAAAAGAAAAGGTAAATGTAACTCAAGAGGATTTTGATGATTATGTTGACCTAATTGATCGTATGAATCCAAAAGGAATGCCATCTATGAGGCAAGATGGCTTAGCACATAGAAGATCTGAAGTAGAATTATTTGCAGGGACAGTGATTGCTTTGGCAAAGAAACATAAGATAGAAGTACCAGTGAATCAAAAGATTTATGAGATTGTTAGGAAAATGGAAAGCGGGTATTAGAAGATGCTCTTATAGATTTCTGTTGTTAAGAATAGGAGTAATGGATGTTACAGATAATATCACTAATCTTTAGTATTGGAGAAATTTAACGATTTCTTTTCAAGCATTGTGTTTTGTATTTTACTTTAGATTTTTGTACAATTGATTACTAATAATCAACAAATATAAAGGAGACATGTAATATGAGTAAAGTACTATATATTAAGGCTAACGTAAAAGCAGAAGGTGTTTCAAGAACTTTTAAGGTATCAGATGAGTTTGTAGCTGCATACCAGCTTAAGAATCCAGAGGATGAGATTATCACTTTAGATTTATATAAAGAAGGTATTGATTTTCTAAAAGGGGAGGATCTTAGTGTAGTTTTCGGACCTAAGACAGAAGAAAGTAAAAACCACCCTATCTTAAAGTATGCATACCAGTTTGTTGAAGCTGATAAGTATATTGTTGCTGCACCTTTATGGAACCTAAGTGTTCCTGCCATCGTAAAGGCATATATTGATTATGTATCGGTAACAGGAATCACATTTAAATACACTGAAAATGGACCAGTTGGCATGTGCCAGGGGAAAAAAGCTGTCCATATCGTCGGAAGAGGAGGAGCTTACTCTGAAGGACCTTATGCTGCCTATGAGATGGGAGATAGATATTTAAGAACCATATTTGGCTTTTTTGGAATTACTGATTTTACAACAATCGCAGCAGAACAATTGGATGTAATCGGTATTGATACAGAAGAAATACTTTTGAAAGCGATAGATAAAGCAAAAAAGATAGCCAATGAATTTTAGTGTTAAAGAAAGCACCAATGATAGTTTAGTTACTACTTTTAACTTTATTATGTTTCGAAGATTCGGAAAAATATTTCGAAAACTTTAGTAAAAATCATTCCACATCCTGCCAGAGTATGCTATAATATAGAAAAACTCTGGGAGGATTTTTTTATGCAAAGAAAAGTAAGAGCTATATTCATGGTATTACTAATGGTGTTCTTATCCGTTACGGGTTCTTATGAACCGACGATAAGAGCAAAGGCTGCTCAAACAATCCAAGTTAACATTCATTATCATCGTTATGCAGGTGATTATGAGGGCTGGAATATCTGGTCTTGGCCAAGCGGGGGAGAAGGTTCTTCCTACCAGTTTAATGGGGAAGATGAGTTTGGCAAGGTTGCTTCCTACTCTTTAGAAATACCTGATGGAAGCACACAAATTGGATTTATTGTACGTTACTCCACAGATAGCAATGCATGGGAGAGAAAGGATACTGACAGCGATCGATTCATGGATGTGGCGAAAGCAAAGGATGGTGTTCTTGATATTTATGTGGTTCAAGATGACCTTAATTTTGGATATGGAGAAGATGAGATGAACTTAGCACCGAAGATATTAGAAGCTTCAGTAGAGAATTCAACAACTATTAATTTTAAAGTATCAAAAGTCTTTGATAGTACAGATAAGAAAGTGACATCAATGATTAAGGTTCAGGACACAGCTGGAACTGTTTATGAAATTGATCAGGTTACTTCGGCAGATGGTAAGAAGGCTACGACAGCAGGACTTACAATGAAAGCAGAATTGGACTTATTTAAGAAATATACCCTTTCCTTTGGAGAATATGGTGAAATGTCAATTACCAATACCATATTATTCTCATCAAAAGGTTTTGACGAAACATACTATTATGAAGGAGCTGATTTAGGAGCGATTTGGTCAAAGGAAGAAACGAAGTTTCGAGTATGGGCACCAACAGCTTCTGAGGTGATATTAAACCTTTATGAAAAAGGTGCTGGCGGCAATCCAATCGAAAGTATCCCAATGACTCAGGATGTTAAGGGAACCTGGGTATTAAGGAAAACAGGAGATTTGAATGGAACTTATTATACGTATTTAGTTACTGTTGATGATGTGGCAAGAGAAGCAGTGGATCCATATGCCAGAACCACAGGTATTAATGGTGACAGAGGTATGGTAATTGACTTGGATTCTACGGATCCTGTTGGATTTACTGAAGACAAGAAGCCAGCTATGGTGAATTCTACCGATGCAATCATCTATGAGCTACATGTGAGAGATTTTTCCATCAATGAGAATTCGGGAATGGAGAATAAGGGAAAATACTTAGCATTTACAGAAACAGGTAACACCACACCAAGTGGTGAGAAGACTGGTGTAGATTATTTAGCAGACCTAGGAGTTACCCATATCCACCTATTACCTGTGTTTGATTATGCAAGTGTGGATGAGTCAACTCCAATCTTAAATAAGTTTAACTGGGGTTATGATCCTAAAAATTATAATGTCCCAGAAGGATCCTATTCCACCAATCCTCACAAGGGTGAAGTTAGGGTAAATGAATTCAAACAGATGGTACAATCTTTACATAATAATGATATGAGAGTTATTATGGATGTTGTTTATAACCATACCTATAATACAGATTCTAATTTGAATAAGATAGTACCTGGATATTATTATCGAATGAATCCTAATGGTACATACTCCAATGCCTCTGGTTGTGGTAACGAAACTGCCTCTGAGAGAGCAATGATGCGTAAGTATATTGTAGATTCCGTTGTTTATTGGGCTACAGAGTATCATGTGGATGGTTTCCGTTTTGACTTAATGGGTATTCATGATATTGAGACAATGAATGCCGTTAGAGAAGCTTTGAATCAGATTGATCCAAGCATCATCGTCTATGGGGAAGGTTGGACAGGAGGTGCTTCGCCTTTAGCAGAAAGTGAACGTGCGATGAAGGCCAATACCTCTCTCCTAGATACTGGTATAGCGGCATTTAGTGATGATCTTCGTGATGGTATTAAAGG
>JAEYWQ010000165.1 GCA_023428885.1 Bacillota bacterium | reverse complement strand
GCCCTCATAGTTAAATGGATATAACAAGCCCCTCCTAAGGGCTAGTTGCAGGTTCGATTCCTGCTGGGGGTGTTTGATTAACAAGTCAATTCTAAGGAGTAAACAGATAGCCATATGAAAAATAAACGCATCAAAGCCATCTATCTAGTTATCTTTATTGCATCAGTTTTTTTTGCGGCATTTGTTCTTGCTGAATTTCGTAAGGATTACTTGGCTGTTGCTTTAGCTGGAATTGTTATGTTAATAGCTGCTTATTTCCTAGTAGATAAAATTGAGCGTGATATATTTGAACGTTATGATTTGGAAAAAAGAAGCTTTGATGACAAGATGGATGAAGTAACTGGAGAAATACGTAAAGGTAATAATAGGATTGATTTACTCTCTGAAGCTATACTGCAAGCTTCCATGCAAGGATTAACAGAACCAAAACAAAAGTTTAATGAGTTTGTTGATGAATTAACAATAGCAGAACAAACCCTTGAGTCTCAGGAAAATCTTATTAAGCAGAAAAAAAGTAATACAGAGTATGCGAAGGAATATGAGAAGTTAATAAAGACACAGAGAGAAACAGTTGCATTAATCAAAACAGGATTTAAGACATTAATACAGTTTAGCAAGGAAAATGCAAGACAAGTTGCATTAAATACAAACCAGAATTCAGAACAGCTGTTAAACGACTTGACCTTAATAATACAACAATTATCATCTGACCTTCCGAGCATTGTCAGCCAAGGTTTAGAGAATGTAGATAATAAGATTGATAGCATGTCAGAGGCTTATGTTGAAAATATATCTCTGCTTAGTCAAAGATTAGAAAAGATTGAAGGGCTGATGAATGAAATATCTCAATCCTTAAAGGCATAAATAAAGGAGCTTTTACAATTAACGTTAATAAGTTAATTGTAAAAGCTCTTATTTAGTTAAATCAGGTTTCGACTCGTAATTAATAAAGAAAATCATCATGTTTGGATGATCGAATGGAATCCATACGCTTCTTGTGGTTTTTATAATATGCATTCCTACGTTTACGGTGTGGAAGCTCAATAAATAGAATATAATAACCGATTACTAAGATAATGACCGTTACACTTACACCAATTAATATTGGTTTGATCTTGGAGCTTTCTTTGGTTACTGTTGGGTTCTTAGGAGTAACTGAATCATCATTGGTAACACTTGTAGAATCAACACTGCTTCCATTTGCCGGGACTGCATCGTCGGTAAAAATTAAATCAGGAGGAATCAGGTAATCTGGCCATTGCGCATCAAATTCAGCCTTTGTTAATGGATATTCAGAGTTATAATAAAGGATATCTGTAGAGCCAACATACTTTCCAGCATAAGTATAAGATATCTTTCCTACAACATTATTTCCATGGACAAATTCTTCCACAGGAAGATATTCAATTGTTTTAACAGCATCTTTATAATTTGCTTTCAGAGGAAGAACAACATTGCTATTAGTACTTACACTTAGTTTACTAATATCCATTGGCCTTACTTCCTTCATATTAGCAAACAAGGATGGAAAAGAGGACAATTCATCTGCTTGGGTATCTTCTATGCTATAAAGTGCATAATTATCAAAAGCAAAATCTAACATCTTAGCAGTATCTTCATAAGCATGCAAGGCCGTATCAACATGAAGAACAACTGCAATTAATGTGAGACCATTACGCTGAGCATAGGTTACCAGTGTTGTTTTTGCCTCATTCGTGCCGCCAGTTTTACCTCCGATGGCTCCTTCATAAGTTAAGGTTTTACGTATAAATCGATGGTGGTTGGCCAGTGGCCTAGCAACATTCTTATTGGTAGCAGGAATGGTATATGTTCTACTTCCAGTAATCGTACGAAAATCAGGTAATTGTATGGCTGCTCGGCTGATTAAGGCCATGTCATAGGCACATGTATAGTGATTAGAATCATGTAATCCATGAGGATTGGTAAAGTTCGTATTCTTAGCTCCTAACTCTTTAGCTCTAGCAGTCATCATAGAGGCAAAGTCGGCCATAGGTCCTTTGGCCACATGCTCAGCAACACCATATGACACTTCATTTGCAGATTCTAACATAACGGCATATAGAGCATCTTTTAAGGAGACAGATTCTCCTTCTACTAAGCCAATACGGCTACTATTAAAGTCCACGTCCCATTCAGCTTCATGAGACATAGTCATTGTTTCATTTAAATTATTATTTTCAATAGCAAGTAAGGTGGTCATGATCTTTGTGATACTTGCAGGGTAATAAGCACTATATATGTCTTTTTCATATAGAACCAGACCAGTGCTTGCTTCCATTACAATAGCTCCATCAGCATAAACAGCTGGGCCTTCTGGCCAAACAAAATCATCTACACTTGTTGTTTCACTCTCCTGTGTAGGAGTTGTATTGGTTTGCGTAGCATAGACAGGGAGAGGGGTTAAGAATAGCTGGACTACCATCGCAAAGGATAGAAATCGTGCGCTGTGTTTCTTGAATTTGATACTCATAAAAACCTCCAAATATATGGTAAACGGCCGCTTTAGGCCTGCGATAGTCTTGTTTCATACCCTATTATTATAGTGTATTTTCCAAGTACTATCAAGTTCTAATCCCAAATAAATTAAATTCTGGATACTAGTTAAAATAAGGGTTTAAGGAGCTGTTTATAAAATACTATTTATGTTAATCTTTTATCAAAAGTGCTGTTCAAACATGGAATATAGTGGTATAATATTAGTAGAAGTTAACAAAAGATCATGAAATATGAAGACATAGTCAAATCGCATTATTATGGACCGACAGAGAGGAGCGATAGGTATGAATTTACAGACGTTAGTATCAAAGGGAAAGAATGCAAGTGTGTATAAGGATAATAACAATGCCATCAAGTTATTTAATCAGGGCACATCTAAGACGGATGTTTTGAATGAGGCACTGAACACTACACGTATCGAAGAGACAGGATTACCAGTTCCGAGTATCAGTGAAGTTGGCTTATTGGACGGACAGTGGGCGATCACAATGAACTTTATTGAAGGGAAAACATTGGCTAGCTTAATGGAAGAAAATCCAGATAAGATAGAAGAGTATCTAGAACGGATGGTCGATCTTCAATTGGAGATACATTCGAAGCGAGCACCTTTGCTTAATAAGCTAAAAGATAAGCTGATTCGCCAAATTGACAGTCTTGAATGCCTTGATAGTATAAAGAAGTATGATCTGTTAACTAGATTAGATGGAATGCCAAAACATGTGAAAGTATGTCATGGAGACTTTAATCCACAGAATATTATTGTTTCTGGAGAAAAGATGTATGTATTGGATTGGGTACATGCTTCCCAGGGAAATGCAAGTGCAGATGTTGCAAGAACATATTTATTATTTGCTTTAAATAATAAAAGGACAGCTGAACGCTATCTGGATATCTTCTGCAAGAAGAGCAAGACAGAAAAACGTTATGTTGAAACCTGGTTTTCAATTGTTGCAGCAGCACAGCTCACGAAAAACAAGCCAGAAGAACGAGAGTTCTTAATGAACTGGTTAGATGTTGTGGAATATGAATAGAACTTTTGATTAGATAAGATTTTAGAATAGTAATAGCATAGAAAGAGAGCATGGAATAAGGTTAGGGTATATTCCATGCTCTCTTATTATAAACACCAAAACTATAAATTCTGATGCTAGTGATAATTAAATCAAGAATGATTTAATTATTTGCCATAGTAAACGTTTAAGTACATTTCTTTGATTTCTTTCATTAATGGATATCTTGGGTTTGCACCTGTACACTGATCGTCAAATGCCTGCTCAACCATATCATCTAAGGTCTCCAAGAAGTATTTCTCATCAATACCATACTCTTTAATTGAGCTCTTGATACCAACTTTAGCTTTTAATTCGTCTACAGCCTTTAATAAGCTTTCGAATTTCTCCTGATCATTCTTTCCAGGAAGTCTTAAGAAGTCAGCACATTCAGCATAACGCTCAAGTGCATGTGGATATTGATACTGGGAGAAGGTACCCATCTTTGTTGGAACATGAACAGCATTGAATTTCATTACTTCATTAATTAATAATGCATTAGCTACACCGTGTGGTAAGTGGTGGAAGGCACCAAGCTTATGAGCCATAGAGTGACATACACCTAAGAAGGAGTTTGCAAATGCCATACCAGCTAAAGTTGAAGCATCAGCCATCTTCTCACGAGCGATTGGATCTGCAGCACCCTTTTCATACGCTGCTGGAAGATAAGCAAAGATGTTCTTCATAGCCTTTAATGCTAAACCATCTGTATAGTCAGTGGCCAAGATAGAAGCATATGCTTCAAGAGCATGTGTTAATGCATCAATACCAGAAGCACTTGTTAAGCCCTTTGGCTGATCCATAGCCATATCTGCATCTACGATTGCCATGTTAGGAAGTAATTCATAATCTGCTAATGGATATTTTACGCCTGTTCTTTCATCTGTGATAACTGCAAAAGGTGTAACCTCGGAACCTGTACCTGAAGATGTTGGGATTGCGATAAAGTAAGCTTTCTCACCCATCTTAGGGAAGGAGTAGATACGTTTTCTAATATCCATGAAACGCATAGCTAAGTCAAGGAAATCTACTTCTGGGTGTTCGTACATAACCCACATGATCTTAGCAGCATCCATAGCAGAACCACCACCGACAGCGATGATACAGTCTGGTTGGAATAATCTCATTGCTTCAGCACCTTCACTAGCACTTGCTAAAGATGGATCTGGAGCTACGTTATAGAATGTAGTATGTTGAATTCCCATTCCATCTAACTGATCAGTAACAACTTTTGTATAGCCATTCTTGTAAAGGAAAGCATCGGTTACGATAAATACCTTCTTCTTATTTAATACATTTCCTAATTCAGCAAGGGCAACTGGTAGACAACCCTTCTTAAAGTATACTTTTTCAGGTGCTCTAAACCAAAGCATGTTTTCTCTCCTCTCAGCAACTGTCTTAATGTTGATTAAGTGCTTCACACCAACATTTTCGGATACGGAATTACCGCCCCAAGAACCACAGCCAAGGGTTAAGGATGGAGCTAATTTAAAGTTATAGATATCACCGATACCACCATGAGAAGATGGAGTGTTAACTAAGATACGGCAAGTCTTCATAGCTTGTGAGAATCTATCAATCTTTTCTTGGCCAGTACCCACGTTAATGTAGATTGAAGAAGTATGACCATATCCACCATCTGCTACAAGACGTTCTGCCTTAGCAACAGCATCTTCGAAAGATTTGGCTTTGTACATAGCTAATACTGGAGAAAGTTTTTCATGTGCAAATTGTTCATCAAGTTCAACAGATTCTACTTCACCGATTAAGATTTTTGTATTTTCAGGAACTTCAAAGCCAGCAAGTTTAGCAATAGTAGCAGCACTCTGACCAACGATCTTTGCATTAAGTGCACCGTTAATTAAGATAGTTTCTCTTAATTTCTGAGTCTCCTCTTTGGAACAGATATGGCATCCTCGATCTTTGAATTCTTTCTTAACAGCATCGTAAATCTTGTCGCTAACGATTACTGCCTGCTCAGAAGCACAGATCATACCATTATCAAATGTCTTGGAATGTATAATAGAGTTAACAGCTAGGAGAACATCACAAGTTTCATCCATGATAACAGGAGTATTACCAGCACCAACTCCAAGAGCTGGTTTACCAGAAGAGTAAGCCGCCTTCACCATACCAGGACCACCAGTTGCAAGGATAATGTCTGCTTCTTTCATAACTTCATTGGTTAATTCAAGGCTTGGTACATCAATCCAAGAGATAATACCAGCTGGTGCACCAGCTGCAACAGCAGCATCTAATACGATTTTAGCAGCAGCAATTGTTGCATTCTTAGCACGTGGATGTGGACTAATGATAATTGCATTTCTAGTCTTTAAACTAATTAATGTTTTGAAAATAGCAGTAGAGGTAGGATTTGTTGTAGGAATTACAGCCGCGATTACACCAATAGGTTCTGCAATCTTTTTAATTCCGGCACTCTTATCTTCTTCAACAACTCCACAAGTTTTTGTATCTTTAAATGCATTGTAAATATATTCAGATGCATAGTGATTTTTAATTACTTTATCTTCTACAATACCCATTCCAGTCTCAGCGACAGCCATCTTTGCTAATGAAATTCTTGCCTTGTTTGCTGCCATAGCTGCGGCAAAAAAGATTTTATCCACTTGTTCTTGTGTATAAGTAGCAAAAACTGCTTGGGCTTCTCTTAATTCTTTCATCTTTGCTGTTAAAGCATCAATATTGTCAACCAATCCGGTTGTAATTACTTCATCTACTTTCTTTGCCATAATCGTATCCTCCTAAACTGTTAAAAAATTAACAATGTTGTTTTCAAGTGTCTAATTGTTTATCGCTCTGTCATTGTATTATAATGTTAAATAATTGTCAATGTACAGTTATGACAAAGAAAAATTAAAATCAACTTAATTTATGGTAAAGATAAACGAAATCAATTAAAAAGTGGCTTAAAAATCAGAAATATAAGAAAAATGTAGTCAATCAATAGGAAGTCTTAACTGATCATACATGGTAGAGGTGAGATTTTCTTCGTTTTTGGACTTTTCTTTGTTAACTAGTTCACGATTTAAGAGGGCCGGCTTTCGGTGAATGTAGTAATCCGCACGCTCTTTTGAAGATAAGTAATCAGAAATTTCATCTTTATATAACAAAACAGGCATACGATCATGAATATCTTCCATAGATTCATTTGCTTTTGTTGTTAAAATCACAAAGTTCTGTTCTGCAGCAAATGACCTAGATAAACCGGCCATGTAAAGCATTGGAGATTCGGGGGAGGTAAAGTAATACTTATCTTTATTAGAATCATGGGTCCATTCAAAAAAACCACTTGCTGGGACAACGATTCGGCTTGCAGCTAGACTACGGGAAAACATTGGTTTTTCATGGGCACTTTCGCTTCGCGCATTTATAATCAGGGAGCTTTTAGCCCCTGTATTAGATTTACTGGATTGACCTTCCATTGAGGGAGCTGGATAGCCCCAGGTCATTGCATCATAACAAGCAGACTCTTTTCCATGACATATGATAGGTACAGTATCTGAAGGAAAAATTTCTCCAGTTTTTATACGACGCTCTTTCTTTCCAGGCTGAGTAGGAGTTCCAATAAGGCGCTTATCTAAATTACGTATTATTTTTAATAGTTCTTGATTCGTTTCTTCATCAACATAATAACGACCACACATAAAAGCTCCTTAGATTTATATAATTTTATATGTTAGAATCTTGGGTTGTTAGACTATTATACTATTATTTATCAAAAAACGGAAGTAATGATTAGTAACAGTAAAATTTGAAGTGCTTAGGAAATCATTATTCCTGATTGCCTAAAGGACTGACTTAATTAATCAATTTTATTTTATACATTATTATTTTGAGTTGCATCAGAATTTGATTTTTTGGCATCTTCTTTTGAAGCTATGTTTTGCATTTGTGCAGCACCTGTTAACATTAAGCTACCTATTGCAACAATAAGATTCCCGAGAACATTAAGCTCATCTGCACTTTTACCTTCTGAAAGTGAAATGGCTAGTGTATTTGCCAGAACCATTAAATCTTTAGGACATAGATTGTCTATCATCTTATTATTCACCATATTTCAAATAATTGAATATAATAAAGTGTATGATTTCAAATAATAAACTGTGATAATTATTTTTTTAAATAGACAAAAAGCACAGCCAGTCATATTCTCATAATGATGACCAGCCTGAGAAAAGTGTGAAGGATATTGCCAAGGCAAGGGTGTCGTGGGTGGCTTTTCAGTTGCACATAATGAACAGTTAATTAGTTTTGAATATGCTTTATTGTTTTCATTCCGTTCTTGATAACCGTTTTAATGCTGTTATTGTGGGAACGGCATATTCTTTTTAAACTATATAGACTTTCAGGAGAATTTCTTTCAATTAGGTTTACACCGAATTCACAGGATAGAGTGGCCTTAAAACCTAATTTTTTTACGATTGCTTCTGTATTATTATTGTATTTTCCATAAGGGTAAGTAAACGTATTCGGAGTAACTTTTAACTTATCAAAAATACGATCCTGAAGGGCTAGCAGATCATCGGACAAAAACTTTTCATAATTGGAGGAAGATTCATTTTTCATCTGGTAACAGCCATATCGCCCATTGCATATGTTATGTAGATTATAGGTATGGTTTTGTATCTCCACATGCCCTGACTGTACCATTTCGTATAACTGGGACCATGAACTATGGGCATAGCCAATATTAGTATCCTCGACTCTGGTAAAGTCATCCGTAGTTTTTCCTATAATGGATAATACGATATTCATATCATACTTTTCGAGTAGAGGGAAGACATATTTATAAGTGCTATAATAGCCGTCATCGAAAGTTAGGATAATCGGGTTTTGAGGCAGTTCCGCTCCATTATATACATAATCGATAAGCTGTGTCATGGTAATTGTATGATAATCATTATCCGACAAATACTTTAAATCACTCTCAAACTCAGTAGGACTGATTACGTCTTTTCCTAATCTGGTTAACTTAACTTGATGATACATAATAATAGGCACACATAGTTTCGGTTCTATTGAAGTTATAGCATAGGCGTCGATTAAATTCTTTGTTATATCGAGGGTTAATAAGGTAAACAGAATAATCAAGGTTACACATTTAAGAGCGCTTTTTATTTTATTTTTTTCAATTTGATACATAAATATACCACCTTTTTATTGATGCATTATTATTTTATGTATTGGTACTAGTAATACATGATGTAATTTATAAAAAATCTGTTCTCCAAAAACAAAGTTGCTCTTACAATAGAAATATACCCTTTTTCTTTGTTCAATAATTGGCTTGTCAGCTATATTGCTATGGCTTGTAGATATTCTACTACATTTTTTAAAGGATGATTATCAATAGACATGAAAAAAGGGCGTTATAAAAGGAACATATCTGTTAGAAGAAAATCGTCAGAGTTTAAGTTAGAGAATCTAACTTTTCCTCTGGCGATTTTTACTTTTGCTCAAGCTTAAATATTGAAGCGTAAGGAGATGATTACGTAAGACTTTTTTGGATCGAATGCAGGGAAAATAATACTATACCTTTGCTAACTTTGCTGCGCATTGGTTAAGTCTTTAACAACCATTATTTGTATAAAGGTAATTGTATAGTATACCATGTCGAATCTCATCAGTTATGATTTCAGTCATCATGTTGGTATGAACACCATACTGCATAGCATAAAGGATTTGACGATATTTTCTCACGGCATTTTGCTCACCCAGTAAGGCATGAGCTAATCCGTCGCAATAATTTTCAGGAGGAGTAAAAGTCTCATTTGAAACCTGCTGAGGTGACATACCAGTAAGGTCATAGTAAAGTTGCTTAAATAATGCAAAGTGATGAATCTCGTCGTCACGAATTCCTGAAATGATATCTTTATCTTCAGTTGATGGAGCATTATCAATTAACCAAGTATAGAACATTCTATCTTCTGTTTCACCTCCAAGTGCTTGCTGGATTAAATCAAGTGCATTTTGTAGATTTTGTGGGTATGTGAATATATCATTTGATTGCTGTGTATTAAAGGATGCTCCCATTGTAGGGACAAATTGTGCAGAAATACTATTGAAATTGGGGTGATAAGAGTGTTGCTTACTATAATACAATTACAAGGCCTCCAATTAGGTGTTATTGATTATTATATGAAATATAGTTAAGCATGTGCTAATTGTGAAATAGATAGAGGAAAAAAAGAATGAGGAATATTCGTTTTCTATTAACCGAAGCAGAAAGAATTAAGAAGTTTGACTGGGTTGTCTTTTATGTCTTTCAACAAGTAAATAAACCCAGTAATACAAGGGTTCTCACCTTGACATCGAACATATGTTCTGATATAATAAGCGTACATATGTTTGATATAAATTTTGATGTCTTAACGAGGCGAGGTGTTTCAGATGCAGAATAATGTTCCAATTGATACAATTTCCTTTTGTAATACACTTGGAGATATAAAACCAATGAGAATACGTTTAGAGAACGAAGCTCACGAAAGAGTCGTGGCTGATATTAAGGAGATTGCATATCGCAAAGAAACAAAACCTTCAGGAATGACAATCTTAGTATATGGTTGCAAACTCATGTTATACGGAGAAGAACGTTTAATCGAATTACATTATCATACAGATACGCATCGATGGACGCTGTTTCGAATTATAAGTTAAGGCTTGTAAAGGTAAGCAATTCAGACGGACTTGCATGTAAGGATACTTTACAAGCCAATACTCAATTTAACAATGATGTTTTTGTGATAGTTCAAGTAATTAGGAGAAGTTATGACAGATGGAAAAAATATTTTTTCATATTGATGTTAATTCAGCTTTTTTAAGCTGGGAGGCAGCTTATCGGCTTCATGTACTAGGAGAGACCATAGATTTACGAGAAATTCCGTCTGTGGTGGGCGGTGATCGGGAAAATCGACATGGAATTGTACTAGCGAAATCCAGTGCTGCGAAAGCATACAAGATTCAAACAGGAGAAGCTTTGGGAGCCGCATTACTTAAGTGTCCAAACCTTGTAATTGTGCCGCCAGATTATGAACTGTATGTAAGAGCGTCAAAAGCCATGATGGAGATTTTGCATCGCTTTTCACCTAAGGTGGAGCAATATTCTATTGATGAAGCTTTCGTTGATATGACAGGGAGTAAGTTGCTTTACGGTTCGCCAGTACTTGTGGCTCATAATTTGAAGGATATGATTGAAGAAGAGCTTAAGTTTACCGTGAATGTAGGTGTTTCATGCAACAAGCTGCTAGCAAAGATGGCGGGAGATTTGAAAAAACCTAATTTGGTTCATAGCCTATTCCCCGAAGAGATACCGAAGAAGATGTGGCCATTGCCTGTAGAGGAGTTGTTCTTTGTTGGTCGTGCAACTGGTAAAAAACTAAAAACACTTGGAATTACAACAATTGGCCAGCTTGCAAAGACAGAAGTCTCAATCTTAAAGAATCATTTTGGAAAACATGGCGAGGTGATTCATCAATTTGCAAACGGAAATGACTTATCGCCCTTTTTTAGTCAGCCTGTGGCAAATAAAGGCTATGGGAACTCTGTAACCACGCCATATGACGTTGTAACCATGCAATATGCAAGAATGGTTTTGCTATCTTTATGTGAGACCGTATGCACAAGATTACGAGCAGATCATGTGCTGGGAAGTGTGGCTACTGTATCCTATACTGACAACAACTTTACTCACGTATCCCATCAAGGAATTATGTTTTCGCCAACGAATACCACATGTGAGTTATATAATTATATATGTCAGCTCTTTCAGAAACTATGGGATGAAGTTACACCCTTAAGGCAGCTGGGAGTTCACGTAAGCAAGATTACAACAGAAACAAGTATACAATACAACATGTTTGATTGGGATCGCTATGAGAGAATGGGAAAGCTTGATTCTGCAATTGATCAGATCAGAGGCCGTTATGGTGAAGATTCTGTGATTAGGGCTTGTTTTTTACACTCTGGAACCAGTCATATGCAAGGGGGAATTAGTAAGGAAAAAAGAACAGGCATTACCAAACCTCTTTGATCCCAGTTTTGATAATAGAATAAAATACAAATATAAATATAAAAAAATTAAAGGCAGGCGGACATATGCAAAAAGCCCTCACCCAGCGACTCATACGTCCGCCAAACGAAGACCATTAGTGCGTCTTCAGGGGCTCGAACCCTGGACACCCTGATTAAGAGTCAGGTGCTCTACCAACTGAGCTAAAGACGCGCACGTATTAAATTATATAGGATATCAGTACTAGTAATTAGTTCCGACAATATGTTATTATAGTAGACTCTTTAAAAAAATGCAAGTATTTTTTTAAAATTCTAGTAAAATATCTATGTTTTATGATTACATGAATCAATTCAAATTACAAAATACAAATAAAATCAAAAAAGCCCTAACCCAACAGCTCTTATGTCTGTCAAACTAGGACTTTAAGTGCGTCTTCAGGGGCTCGAACCCTGGACACCCTGATTAAGAGTCAGGTGCTCTACCAACTGAGCTAAAGACGCATGTCTTAAACGCAAGAATCATTATATATGATAGGAAAGCAAAATGCAAGTAATTTTTTAAAAAAATTAATGGTATTATATGTTATATATGTCAGTTTACTTATATTATGTGAGAAACTGTAATTCTTTCAAGAAATGATTGTGTAATGTATAAAAAATAGATATAATTCTAAGTAGTGATGATTAGAATTATATCATTCCTAATAGGATGAAATTTATCGTGGAAGATCAATATAAAGGGGATACTATGTTAAAGAGATTTAAGAGAGGTAATGCGAAGGTGGGGTCAAGTAGGAAAGGGTTGTTTCAACCAATCATAGTGCGTGACAGACTGGAGCAGGTGTTTAATAAGAAGGATTCAGCTAGAGAGGATGAAAGCGAATCAGATCATAAGGATGAGTTTAAGAATATAAATACGGAACAGGAAATAAGTGCGAATAATGAATCATCAGAGGAGGCTACTTCTTACCACTTTCATTTTGAGCCAAGTAGCAAGTATTTTACCATCTGTGTTTATGTGTTAGCAGTCCTTGCAATAGGGATAGTGATTATACAGAGCATAATTAACTTATCGTATATCGTTGGAGCCATTGATCGCTTTCTTTTTGTAATTCAGCCATTTATTGTAGCATTTTTTATTGCTTTTATTATTAATCCCATTGTTAAGACATTGGCAGAGAACCTCTTTCACAAGGTTTTACGGATAAAAAGTGTTAAGAAATGTTTGGCTTTAGGTATCTTAACTGCTTATCTTCTAATAATAGGATTAATCACAGGATTTTGTATCTACGTTATACCTCAGATTTCAGATAGTATAGTGAAGCTAACTAGTCAATCATCCGAGCTATATAATGAGTTTTATAGATTCTTAAATAAATTGGAAACAAGGACCACTCTAAATCTTTCTTGGGTCGAGGATAAGATAAAGGAGACATCACCAGAACTAATCTCTTTAGGAACTAATCTTGTGACTAATTTACTCCCTAAGCTATTAAATTTCTCTATTTCGATTTTAAAGCTAGTGATTAATATATTGCTGTCCATTGCAATTTCTGTCTATATGCTATATGACAAGAGAAAGCTTACAAAGAATTCAACAAGAGTACTTTATGCATTGGTTCCAAAGAAGAAGGCAAGTGCAATCTTGAAGTTAGTCAGAGATTGTGGGAATATCTTTTCAAGATATATAGTGGGTGCAACAACAGATTCTATTATGGTAGGAATTGTTTGCTTTATACTGATGTCAATTTTACGTTTGGATTATGCAATGTTAATTAGTGTTATCATTGGAGTAACGAATTTAATTCCTTACTTTGGACCTTTCATTGGGGCTGTACCAGGATTATTACTTTATCTTTGTATTGATCCTATCAAAGCATTTATTTTTGCAATTATGATTTTGATATTACAGCAGATAGATGGTTGGATCATTGCTCCAAAGATATTAGGGGACTCTACAGGTCTGACACCGCTATGGGTAATCTTCGGTATTACAGTAGGAGGGGCATATGGTGGCGTATTTGGTATGTTTTTAGGAGTGCCAACGGTTGCTGTAGTTGCATATCTTTCTAACTTATTTATAACCAAACGTTTAGAGAAGAGAAATGTGGATATAGAATAGAGAAGAAGGATTTACTTAAAAAGAGGCTGTTACTTGTATCATCTGATGTATGAAACTTCAGATGATACAAGTATAGCCTCTTTTTAAGTGCCAGAATGTATTGCTAGTTTGCATTTAATATACTATCTAATTTATTTCTGTCAACTACACCAACCATTGTCTGAGATGGTTTACCATCCTTAAATAAAATTAATGTTGGGATGGTCATGACACGAAATTCTGCTGCGGTTTCTTGTGAATCATCTACATTAAGTTTTCCAACCTTAACTTTACCTTGATATTTGTCTGCTAATTCATCTACGATTGGAGCCATCATTTTACATGGTCCACACCAATCTGCATAGAAATCTACTAATACAGGTAAATCAGACTGTATTACTTCCTTCTCAAAATTTTCATCGTCTAAAACAATTGACATGTGTTGTACCTCCATTATTTGTCTTTAGTAGTTTGCCCTAAAACTTTTAGTTTAAACGGTTACTTTTTTGCCTTCTTTTTTGGATGTGATGTGCTGTTTAG